>DLGS01000168.1 GCA_002482815.1 Bacteroidetes bacterium UBA7688 | reverse complement strand
GCAATACCAAAGTTGCGCTGTAAGCGTAAGTCTGCCATTGTATTTTTTGTTTAATTAATTCGAATTTAAAATGGAGTGCAAAAGTAGGGGATTTTGCTTATAAAAAGGACATCATTTTCCAGCTATTCGCCAAAATATTTACCTTTTTAGAAATTTAAAGAAAAATGAAGTGTTTTATAAGAAAATGCCGGAGCAAAGTTGATTTGGATTTTTGATTTAGATAAGGAAAGGTTTTTTATTCCGATTTATGCATTGCAATAAAAAAGAAAGGAAACAGCATTTGCCATTTCCTTTCTTCTTACTGTATAGATTATTTATATTAGTTTTTGTTGTGCTCAAGGTATGCCGCTACACTTTCTGCAGTTGCGCTAAGCGCTTCTTTACCTTTATTCCAGTTTGCAGGACAAACTTCTCCGTTTTCTTCATGGAAATTCAAAGCGTCTACCATACGCAACGCCTCATCAACACTGCGGCCAAGTGGTAAATCATTGATTACCTGGTGACGGATAATGCCGTTTTTGTCAATCAGGAACAAACCGCGTAATGCCACAGGATTACCTTCAAATGAAAGTTCGTTATTTACCATCGTATAATTGCCTGCTAAAACACCATAATTAATGGAAATCATTTTACTATAGTCGGCAACAATAGGGTATTGTACGCCTTTGATACCACCTTTATTGCGTTCTGTATTCAACCATGCCCAATGAGAAAATTTAGAGTCAGTTGAGCACGCCACCACCACAGTATCTTTCTGCTCAAATTCGGCTAATTGGTCCTGAAATGCAATCAGTTCGGTAGGACAAACGAAGGTAAAGTCCAACGGATAAAAGAAGAAAACCACATTTTTCTTTCCCACAAATTGTTCTAATGAAAATCCTTCTGCGAATTCAGAACCATTGATTACCGCTTCTTCAGAGAATGCCGGTGCTTTTTTGCCAATTAATGTTTGCATTGTTTGATTAAATTTTTAATTATTGCGGCGCAAAGGTAAAGCATATTAAAGGGAAAAGGAAATCATAACGGATTTTTTCGCTTATCAAACCATAGAATTAGCAAATAGCATGATTTCCATTTATTTGTGTGGTTTGGAAGTATATATTTTTCCTGTGAGTTATGCGTTAATTTTTGTCTCATTTTTCAATTTGTTCGATTACTTTTGCACCGATTTTCAAACTAATTTTCTATCCAGTCTTGCAACAAGAATCAATCAAAGCAAAATCATCCTCATTTTCTTTAGTAGATAAACTAAAGGACTATAGTCAGTTGCTCAAGCCAAACCTGAGCCTGATGGTGGTTTTCTCGAGTGTGATTGGTTATCTGATGGCGCCGGGTATACAATTTGACATCAAAAGAGTGCTGTTGTTGTATATCGGCGGAATGTTGGTGACCGGTGGTGCCAATACGATCAATCAGATATTGGAGCACGAAGGGGATAAGAAAATGAACCGCACGATGAATCGTCCGATTCCTGACGGAAGAATGTCAAAGGCAGAAGCCTGGATGATTGCCTTGCTGGCTGGTTTTGGCGGAGCTCTTTTACTGGCTTATAATTTTAATATCCTTACCGGTATACTTAGTTTTATTTCACTCCTTTTATATGCATTTGCTTATACACCAATGAAAAGAGTACATCCTGTTGCTGTTTTTATAGGTGCTATTCCAGGTGCTCTTCCGCCATTGTTAGGTTGGGTGGCAGGCACAAATGCCATCAGCGGACATCTTGCTGTTGGTGGCTGGGTTTTGTTTTTATTTCAGTTTTTCTGGCAATTTCCACACTATTGGGCAATTGGCTGGGTAGGGTATGACGAATACCAAAAAGCTGGTATCAGCATGTTGCCTTCTCAGGAAAGAACTTCCAGATTTACGGGTTTGCAATGCATGTTTTATAGTATTGTATTGGTGCCGTTGGCAATGGTGCCCCGTTTTCTGAATATGTGCAACAACTGGGGCATGTGGATTATGATGTTGGGCGGTATTTTTTATTTCATCGCCTCTGTGAATTTTTATAAAAAGAATGATTTTAAATCGGCAAAACAAGTGATGTACGCTTCGTTTATTTATTTGCCACTGGTGTTATTAGCACTTTATTTTACTAAAATATAGAAGAAATTATGTCAACAGAAACTGTTCAAAGGAAGAGGATTCATCCCCAAATGTTTGCCTTATATATTGGTATGGCCAGTATTGCAATGATGTTTGCAGGTCTTACCAGCGCTTATATTGTGCGGAAATCGCAGGCAAATTGGCGGATTTATGAGTTGCCCTCTGTTTTTTGGGTTTCTACCGTAGCTATCATACTTAGCAGTGTAACAATTGCATTAAGCCTCAGGGCACTGAAAGCCAGAAAAATTGCACAGTATAGAATGTTGGTTGGTGTCACGCTTATTTTAGGTATTGGTTTTGGTCTGCTGCAATACCTTGGATTTTATCAATTATACCATTTGCCTCAACCTGTACAGGTGTCCGGAAATCCAAGCGAATCTTTTTTGTTTGTCATCTGGGGTCTGCATCTTTTGCACATTGCCGGTGGTATTGTGGCATTAATTATCGTGTTTTTAAGGTCTTTCAGAAGAAATATTAAAGAGTACAACACCACAGGATTAGCCATAGTGGCTAATTACTGGCATTTTGTAGATGTTCTTTGGATTTATTTGTTCATCTTTTTTATGATGAACTAATAATAAAAAAAGACATTTGGATGACTGAAAAAACCGTATTATTTTTGCGCACAACTTACCCAACTAAATTCTCATTTTTATAACAAATTATGTCGCACACTACTACAGCTACAGCACCTAAGGCTTTCGGCGGAGGACGTTCTCCTTTTAATGTCAGTTATGGAAAAATAATGATGTGGTTCTTCCTGCTTTCGGATGCCTTCACATTCAGTGCTTTCCTTATTTCTTACGGAACAACCCGTTTTTTCTCGGCAGTTTGGCCTGATGCCAACCACGTATTTAGTTCTTTCCCTTTTATGGAAGGTGGAGATAAACCATTGATGTTTGTGAGTTTAATGACTTTCATCCTCATCTTATCATCTGTAACGATGGTTTTGGCGGTACATGCCGGTCATGGCAACGATAAACAAGGCGTAGTAAAATGGCTTTTGTGGACTATTATCGGTGGTATCGCGTTCCTGAGCTGTCAGGCATGGGAGTGGACGCATTTAAATCACCAGGGTGCCTGGTGGGCTTCTTTCCAGGATATTCATTCTGCGAAAGATGTATACTCCCATTTCTTTAAGCCTGATGTCCTGGCGGCTGCTACACCGGAGCAATTGTCACAGTCTACAAATAATTTCTTCAACTTCTTTTTTACAATTACAGGTTTCCATGGTGCTCACGTTACCAGTGGTGTTATCTTTAATATCCTTATTTTAGTAAATACAGTAAATGGTACTTACGAAAAAAGAGGCCATTATGAAATGGTGGAAAAAGTAGGTCTTTACTGGCACTTTGTAGATTTGGTTTGGGTATTCGTATTTACTTGCTTCTACCTGTTGTAATCCAATTCTGTCTTTCAAAAAACTATTCACAACTTAAAATATTGATTCATGTCTCACAGTCCTAACAACGATAATATTCAACATTTATACGAAGGCGACCAATCCAAACTTTATTCAGGTGTATTGGCTCATCATCACGACCCGAAATCTGCTGAAAGTAAGGCTCAGGTTGCCAAGATCTGGAAAATAACCCTGATCTTGTCAATCATTACTATTGCAGAGGTTATAGGCGGTCTTTATCTGTCGGCATATCTTTCCAAGATTATTATCAATTCAATCTTTTTGATTCTTACAATTTTAAAATCTGCTTATATTGTTAGTGTATTTATGCACCTTGGCGATGAAGTAAAATGGTTCCGTTTTTGTGTACTGATTCCACTTACGTTGTTTATCTGGTTCATTATAGCATTCTTATATGATGGCAGCGAATGGAAAATGTTTAATGACACAAATCCTGCCCGTTTCGATTATCATCAAACAAAATAAATGACTGACCAAAGAAGTAATACAAAGTTTTTTATAGGTTTAACGGTAGCACTATTGCTGCCGTTATCTTTTTATATCATTGCCAAACTGCTGGGTAAAGATAAACTGGCAATGCCACGCTATTATAATGCTCAACAAATTGACAGCACACTAAGTAATGGGAAAATGGAATACGATACCACTTTCCATAAGGCAGGTGATGTTGTTTTGCAAAATCAAATGGGTGATTTTGTTTCCCTGAATAATGACCTGGAAGGGAAAGTATTGTTAGTGGAGGTGTTTTTTACGCAATGTCAGACGATATGCCCGAAACTAACAGGCAATATGACGATGTTGCAAAAGGCTTTTAAAAAGAACGACACTACAGTGCAGTTAATCTCTATTACAATAGATCCTGAGAATGATTCTGTCGCTGCATTGAAAAATTATGCAGCATCTTTTAAAGCTAATCCCGATCATTGGTGGTTTCTGACCGGAGATCGCAAAGCTATCTACAATTATGTACGTAACGAATTGAAGCTGATGGTCAAACCCTCCGATGCCGGAGCAGAAGAGCTTGACCATACACCTACAATTGTCTTAATCGATAAGGATCGATATGTAAGAGGTTACTATAATGGATTAGACACCATAGCATTAAAATACTGTGCAGATGATATTGGTCTGCTTTCAATGCAAAAAAACCGAAAGGTTAGAAAGTAATTTTTGTTCGATAACTTTCTGTTTTAGGATTTCGGAATTTCTATGTTTTTGATTTTAACAGATTTTAACGCCACCATAAACTCTTTGGCGGGTTTGAAGGTTGGGATGTAATGCTCCGGTATGTGCACCACTTCATTTTTCTTGATATTTCTACCTTTTTTAGCGGCACGTTTTTTGGTAGTGAAGCTACCAAATCCACGAATACTAACCGTTTCACCCTCGAACACGGTTTGCTTTACCTCTTTGAAAAATGTTTCTAAAGTAACTAAAATGTCTACTTTAGGAATTCCTGTTTTGTCGGAAATGTTTGAAATAATGTCGGCTTTTCTCATAATTTCTTAATTGTAAAGGGTATTTTTTTATAAAATACTCGAACAAGATAGCCAAAAAAAACAAAAAGCAATAGCCTTTGAAGATTTTTTTTAAATACGATAAAATCTTCAAAGGCTATTAGTTAATATTCTGAGGTTTAGATAGGCCTTGTAGCGTCAAAAGCTTCCAGCTCATTCGCAACGGCCGTAAGGAAACTTGCACCTAATGAACCATCTACAATTCTGTGATCATAACTCAGCGACAGGTACATCATGTGGCGGATGGCAATCACATCTCCTTCCGGTGTTTCCAATACCATAGGACGTTTTTTGATACTACCAACTGCCAGGATAGCTACCTGAGGTTGGTTGATGATGGGTGTACCCATCAGGCTACCAAATGTTCCTACATTTGTCAGGGTAAAAGTTCCACCCTGTGTATCATCAGCTTTTAATTTCCCTCCTCTGGCTGCATTAGCTAAATAATTCACATCTTTGGTAAGGCCGATCAGATTTTTCGTATCTGCATTTTTAATTACAGGAACAATCAAATTGCCACTTGGTAAGGCTGCAGCCATACCGATATTAATATCCTTTTTTACAATGATGCGGTCGCCATCCAGGCTGCTGTTAATCATTGGGTATTTGCTGATGCTTTTTACGATAGCTTCAATGAAAATTGGCGTAAAAGTAATTTTCTCACCATATTTCTTTTCGAACGGGCCTTTTGCTTTTTCTCTCCAGCGAACAAGGTTGGTAACGTCAGCTTCTGTAAAGCTGGTTACGTGTGGAGACGTTGCCTTACTGCGCACCATATGCTCTGCAATCAGCTTGCGCATACGGTCCATTTCAATAATTTCAACGTTACCGCTAACAGGTGCCGGAGCTGCTCTCGGTGTTTCAGCAGCAGGAGTAGCTTGTGCCTGTGGTGCAGGAGCTGCCGATGCTACAGGAGCATTACCTCTGTTGGCTACGTAATTGAGTATATCTTTTTTGGTGACACGACCTTCATTTCCTGTGCCGGGAATGCGCTCAAGTTCTGCCATTCCAACACCTTCCTGGCTGGCAATGTTGAGTACCAAAGGTGAATAAAATTTGTTTGAACCAGCTGGTGCAAACAAATTTTATTCACCTTTGTTTACAGGTGCAACAGGAGCGGCAACGGGTGTTGGAGCAGCAGCAGCAACGGGTGCACTTGCAGCAGCAGAACCACCTTCTGAATTGATACGGGCTATAACAGTACCCACAGCTACAACATCATTTTCTTTGAAAAGTATTTCGGTAATTGTACCCGCTCCGGTAGATGGAACTTCACTGTCCACCTTATCTGTAGCGATTTCAAGGACAGTTTCGTCCATTTTTACAGCATCTCCCGGCTTTTTGTGCCATTTTAAGATGGTTGCTTCTGTGATGCTTTCTCCCATTTTGGGCATTACCAAATCAACTATTGCCATATATTTTTTGCTTTCTTTTGAATAAAAATTTCGGAGCAAAAGTAATCATTTAGCATTAAACTAATAGCCCGGAACTGAAACTAAATATTATCTCCCGTATCTTGCAGCAACTATTTTTGAAGGAATAAAAAATGAGAAGGCTAAAATTTTGTTTACTGACTACATTTATTGGCATGTGTGCTTCGGTTTCTGCACAAACCGGCTTGTTTAAAAGTACGAAGCTGCCTGCGCGAAAAGGTTTTTTGCTCGGAGTGAATGGCAACTTTGATATGCCTGGCGGCAACCTGGCCGCACGCTTTGGCAATAGCTTTCGTATCGGTCCATCGTTTCATTATAAAACGACAAGCAACTGGATTGTTGGCTTGAAATTCGATTTTATCAGTGGTGGAAAAATAAAAGAGGATTCTTTGTTTAATGGAATCCGTGATTCCGAAAATACCTTATTTAATATTGATGGTCAGCGGATTGCTGTTAATAAATATGAGCGTGGATATATGACGGGCATTGAGATTGGCCGTATTATCAATATTTCAAAATCGGTTAGTGATAACGGAATTCTTGTGATGACCGGGATAGGTTTCATGCAGCACAAAATTCTTATTCAGGACAAAAGTGAATCCATTCTTTCTTTGCGAGGAGATTATAGAAAAGGATATGATCGACTGGTGAATGGCTTGTATGTAGAACAATACCTGGGCTATCTTTATCTGTCCGACAATGCGCTGATTAATTTTCATATCGGCCTTGATGTGGCTGTTGGTTTCAATCAGGGAAGAAGGGATTATCTGTTTGATGTCCGTCGCCCGGGCAATGAAAAAAGGACTGATATTTTGTTTGGTATACGAGGTGGATGGTATTTACCCATGTTTAAACGAAAATCTGAAGAGTTTTTCTTCGAATAAACGATGCTTTTCTTTTACCAACTCTCTATATATCTTTATGCCTCCCTGGTCAGGATAGCTGCATGGTTTAAGCCAAAAGCCCGCTTATTTATTGATGGCAGAAAAGATTTGCTGCTCGAAATAAAAGCTAAAATGGCTGTTGAGGAACGTCCTAAAATATGGATGCATTGTGCCTCCCTTGGCGAATTCGAGCAGGGTAGGCCAGTACTGGATTCTCTCAGGCAACAATATCCCGGATATGCCTTGATTCTTACTTTTTTTTCTCCTTCAGGGTATCAGGTCCGGAAGAAATATCAGGGGGTCGATTATGTGTTTTATCTTCCACTGGACAAAGCTTCCAACGCCAAGCAATTTGTGCTGGATATCAATCCTGCATTAGCCATTTTCGTTAAATACGATTTGTGGTATTTTTATCTATACGAACTCAAAAAGAAAGGAATTTCTGTTGTTTTAATTGATGCAATTTTCAGGCAGCAGCAAGGTTATTTCAAATGGTATGGCGCTATTCAACGCAGAATGTTGCGCATGCTCAGCCATATATTTGTGCAGAATGAGTCTTCCGGAGAAATGCTGAGAAAAATTGGCATCGAAAATTTTACGGTNNGCCGGAGATACCCGCTTTGACAGGGTGTTGTCAGTTGCAGAAGCTATTAGCCCTATCAATAAAATTGAAGCCCTTTCTCAAAAGTATAAATTACTGATTGCAGGTAGTACCTGGGTAGAAGATGAGCAACTTTTAGCGGAAATATTACCTGCGTTGCCACCCAACTGGAAACTGATTATTGTTCCGCATGAGGTTGATGAAGAACGTATTTCCAGCGTGGAGAAACTATTCTCGGGAAGGATAAAAAGGTGGTCTTCGTGGCAGGAAAATGTAAATCTTGATAAACAGGTTCTGGTAGTAGATACCATCGGACTGCTACTTAAAATGTACCGCTACGGCACCATAGCCTGGATTGGTGGTGGACTGG
>DLGS01000410.1 GCA_002482815.1 Bacteroidetes bacterium UBA7688 | reverse complement strand
TAATGGTCCTCCAACAACCCCGAATGTAGCTCCTATAGTTCCAAATGCTTCGGCAGTTGCCCAAGCTCCTGCCCAGGCACCAGCGATTCTACTTCCTTCCTTCTCTGCATTTGACCATTTTCCGCTATAGTAACTTTTGTGTATTTCTTGACCAAGTGATAATCCATCAGTTAGAATACCAACTCCGAGCATGAATCTTCCACCTATTTTACCATATTTAGATGCTTTTCCAACGATTGAAGCGTATTTACTTGCGGTTACATGATCTCCATTACCTATACCATGCCCGAAATCAGCATTTTTGACTTTGTCATTATTCCAATGCCATTCAACAGTATTATTGTTTTTAATATTGTAATCATAGTCAAGTCTTAATCCTTTAAATTTACTACTTTGGGATGCTGGTTTAACTTTAGTAAAAAAGAGTTCACTTGTTGTTCCTTTGTACCCAGTTTTTTCCCTCATGCTAAATTTAAATTTTGCTTTTTCCACTGTATTATTTATTGGAATGTCAAAACTTTTGTGAACAGTATAGGCTAATTCTTGAGTTATGCCTCCAGCTAAAGCTGGCGTTACTTTTTTTGAGGTTGTTACGAAATTACCAAGTGCAGATTGACCAGACTGTCCTTCATTGCCACTTGAATGGGCATTATTAGAAGCTTTATTAGCATATGGATAATGTTTAACCTCCCCTGTCTCGTTATTAGTAAAGGTTCTATCCCCATTTTCCTGATAAAAAGCGTGATATTTAAAATCAGGAGTTTCAGTATTAACAAAATCGGACTGCCATTTATTGCCATCAACATTGAATTTACTTGCGCCAAATTCTTTTTCATCGTGAATATTTTCTGCGAAATGATATCCTCCATTTTTATCTGTATACCACCCACCTGAAGCGGATGTTGATGCACCTGTTTGCGCATTTGCTGTTTGTTGCTGCGGATCAGCCCCATTCGGATCACTCAACATCACAGGGTTATTCATCGAATAATTATACGGACTCATTCCTGCATATTTATTCTCCATCGGGTCAATAGCTGTCCACCTCGCCAGCCAAGGTATGTAATACCTCGCTCCGTGATAATAGAGACCCGTTTCCTCATCCCGCTCCTTGCCCGTGTAGCGGTAAAGGCAAAACCTAAGTCAATAAAAACCACTTTTATTTTAGGTCAAAGAACTTCAAAACAACTTTTCATCCAGAAATATTTTTCTAAGAACAATTAAAAAAGCGGAGGAAAATAATTTCGCTCCGCTTTTTTAATTTCTATACTTACAAAGTCTGTCACCAACAAAATTGATAAATTACCACAGAGTCATTTAAAGATAACCTTTACGAATTCGAAACCCTGCGAATGAATAGCCCAATTGAAAAATATCATCTACATTACTTCTCTCAAAGATTAGATAAACAAATTCAACACCATCTAAAAAATCAGTTGAAACTACTTTAAAATCAGTTTTATTAGAAATATTGAATTCATTTAAAAATTCATTAAATAATGTTGTATTGTCTATAGGAATTCTAATTTTCTCTTTCATTGCGTTTTTCTTGTTTTAGTATTATTATTTATAATTTGTTCCATTAACAGTATTGACTTTAACGTTAGGATACATTTGCTGGAATTGATTAATGACACCTTCACAGGAAGGGCAAAAATTTCTTTCTGAAACTATTGTAATTTCACCAGTTACTTCTGGATAAACTCCGCCTTTTTCTGCACCAAGTTGATTTGCAAGCCTATTAAGAATTTTAAATTCTGAGTCAGTATTTCTAAGCCAACCACCTTCACCATCAATTTGTTGTTTAGAGTTAACATTTAATGGATCAAATACCTCTGATATTGTTACATCCTTAGGGCCACTACTAATTACACCACTATCATAAGGCATACCATTTATCTCGCCTTCAGCATAGCCTAAATTTCTATTCATTCCCGTTTCTGTCAAATTTCTATATTGGGTAGTCCTGTCAGAAGGTAATTCACTACCTGTAGATTTGGATTCAGAAAAGGCAGAAGGTTCAGTGGAAGTAGATTTCGAAAATTGAGGAACCTCTGTGCTGGTTGATGTGGACTTCGCACTAGGATTTGAACTTCCACTTTTTGTTGCAGATTTACCTCCGAAACCCATAGTCCTTAATCCTCCTGCCAAACCACCAACAAGCTCCCCACCCATTTCATATTTTTCGAGCGTACCAAGTTTTCTGCCAGTAAATGCTTCCTTTCCTGTAGCTAACTCATAACCTGTTTTAACTGTCGCAGCTACTCCAATCGTAACCGCAGTGTAAGTCATAGCAGTAGCCACCGCAGCGAGTCCAAGCCCACCGGTAAAGGCAATAACAGCAACAACAGCTGCCGCAATTAATACGCCTTTTGCAAAACCTTTAGCGAACGCACCAGCCTTATCCCAGAAGCTTGGTTTAGGCCCTTTTATTTCAACGGTCGATAAGCTCTTGCCTTGAAATATTACTTGATTAGGGGTAGGCTGCTCTCCGTTGGTATCTGTATATGTTATCGGGTTATCATAGCAGTATTCATAAGGCGATGCTGTTAATGATAGAAATTCTCTCGTCTTATTTCTCCCTGCATTCCCTTTTTGAAAATTATAAACCTCACTATTAATCGGATCGGGACTTGCCCATCGGGCGAGCCAAGGGATGTAGTATCTGGCTCCGTGGTAATATAATCCCGTTTCCTCATCTCGCTCCTTACCTGTGTAGCGGTAAAGCCGATCTCTAAGTCAATAAAAATCACTTTTATTTTATCTCAAAGAATTTCAAAACAACTTTTTATCCTGAAATATTTTCGAAATAAAAATAAAGCGGAGGGAAATATTTTCCATCCGCTTTTTACTTACTCGCAAATAAGAAAATCAACTCCCTAGATTCACGACTATTACATCTAAAGAACAAACCTCTTTTAAATACTTTGCAAGCCATTGAGAAATATCATGCATCCTGGTATTAAAAATTTCTTGTTCGCTGTTTGAAGTACAAATTGAAAATCTAAAATTATAACCCATTTGGTCATTTGAGTTGTAAAGCCAATATTCAAAGCCGAGTGCTTCCCCCATCGCAAAAATCTCATGTGGTGGATCCATGTCAGTTTCAAAATCCAAATCTTTTAGTGATAACTTATTTTTCAAAAAAGCACCAAGTTCTTCTAAAGTACCCTTATAATGAATAAGAACATTTCCTTTAGCACCATTGCAATTTAAATTACTTTCTGTCATACTGTTTATCTTTTCGTTGATGGTTTAAACTTGATTGTAAATCCCTTCTTATTAGCTCTTAATCCTTCAAAACCAGGAGTATTTCCTAGTATCGTTCTAAATTTAGGATTCGCCATTAGATTTGATCCAAATTTATCAAACAAAATATCGCTTTTAATCCAAAAATCAATATCATAATTATTCAAGTTAATTGGTTGTCCAAACGTGGATTTTTTTGTATTCCCAACTACTCCAGTTGAAAATGAGCCAGTATAACCAAAGCTTAAATTAGGATCCATTTCCAAATATTCCGGTAATAAATGCGTTTCAACTAAAGCACCGAATTTCTTTTGTAATTCAAGTAATTTGTTAAGTTCAGATATATTTGGTTCTATTGAAGGCGACGAGTTACTTGGTAAACTTGCTCCCACCAAACTTGATGTCTTATATACTGTTCCTTCTATAGGAGCAGTTTGAGGTTTCGGTGAGCTTTTGGGCACAGGTGCACTTCTTACTTCTGGTTCCAACTTCACTTTTGGAGCTTTCGCAGGAGCCATTCGAGGAGCTTCACCAAGAGCTACAGCCGCCTGAGCTGCATTATCAACAGCAGAGCCAACAAAGCTTCCTTGATCACCGGCAATAAAATAGCCTAGAGCACCAAAAAAACCTCCTGCAATATTCGCTCCAACAGCATTGTAATATTCACTTTGTATCCCTCGAACTTTTGCTTCCGTTTCTGCCCTAGGGCCTATATGTCCATGCCCATAAATATCGGCCATCAAGACCTGTTGGTTATTATATCTGGATACAGCATCCATATAAGCTTGTTCAACTGGAGTTGCAAAATTTCTTACGTGACCAGTGTTGTCTACATTAGACACACTTCCTCTTCCGCCTCCGTTTCCACCTCCGCTGCCATTTCCCCACACATTATATCCACCACTTTCTGCTTTACTATAACCTCCAGCAGCAGTTCCTCCGCTTGAGCCAGCGCTTGTGGTACTTACCCCAGCTGTTCCATTTTGATAAGGGTCAGCCCCATTTGGGTCACTCATCATCACCGGGTTGTTGATTGAGTAATTGTAAGGGCTTATCCCTGCATACTTATTTTCCATCGGGTCTGATGCACTCCAGCGTGCCAGCCAGGGTATGTAATATCGAGCTCCGTGATAGTAAAGTCCCGTTTCCTCATCCCGCTCTTTGCCCGTGTAACGGTATCGTTTGGCTATGGCATTGATGGCTGTATTGCTTGCACTGTAGGCCGTGGTGCCAAAAGGATGGTATTCCTCGTAGCTGATGATGTCCGCATTTTCGTCCAGCTCCAGACTGGCGCTTTGCAGATGGTTGCTGTAGATATAGCGCTGTAAAGATGCCGGTGCGCTGTCCGTACCAACTGTGCGTACTTCCAGCATCGCAATCCTGCCCGTGTCGTCACTCACATGCACTGTTGTGCGCTCTAATGTCAAAGAACCGGATACGAATTTACGGTAGATTTCATACGAACCCAAATAAATGCGCTGTTCTTCTATGCCTCCTGTTTTTTCGGCCACCTTGCGTATGCGCTCGCCACCACTGTAGTTAAAGTAGGTGTCGGTAGTGCCTCTTGTTGTTTTCTGCAATTCGTTGAGCGGGTTCCATACCATTGCGGAGAGATGTGACATGGTAAGCATATTGCCCCGGTTGTCGTAGGTGTAGGGGTAATTGGTAGCACCTA
>DLGS01000233.1 GCA_002482815.1 Bacteroidetes bacterium UBA7688 | reverse complement strand
AAGGATGCCCTTGCCATTCGCCCCGCCAGGTTATTGGACTACCCTCTTTCCAATCTGATTCCACCTTGCTGCCAAACATGAATTTATTATTACTTTCAGGATCAATCAACGTTTCCCAAACTTTGTATACCGGAGCATAAATACCTATTTCTGCCCTGGCCATTAAATTTTCTGTGCTCATTTTTATTGGATTTATCAATGAAAAAAATACTCCTTATCCAAAAATAAAAAAACAAGCACCCCAAATGTCCTTAGGTTATCATAAAAGGTTTTAAATAAAAAGAACTTATTACTGCCATTCCTGTTGCAATGTCAACATAGCATCCTTATTATTAGTCAATTCGGCCAGACGTTCTATCATACGCTCTACCAATGCATCGGGACAAGAAGCCCCTGAAGTAATCATTACTTTTATTGTCTCTTTAGCAGGAATAAAATTGGTCGTCATCTCTTCTGTATGCTGACGCCAATCGTAATGTGAAATCAATTTGTCATTAATAAGACAATATTCGTCTTTGATGAAATAAGTGGGTAATTTTTCTTCACAAAGTTCAACCAGATGTGAGGTATTTGAGCTGTTGTATCCGCCAATTACCAATGCAAAATCCGCATCCGTTTCCAGCATTCCCTGCACTGCACTCTGGTTATCATTTGTTGCATAACACAATGTATCGCGGGTTTCAGCAAAACGCTCTGTTTCATTTCCTGCTTCCGTTTGGTAATGTTTCAGAATGACTTTTTTCAAAAAATCAGCAATGCTCTGCGTTTCGCTGGCCAACATAGTGGTCTGGTTAACGACACCTATTTTTTGTAAATCATTTTTTACATCAAAGCCTTCAGAATACTGACCTTTAAACCGTGTATAAAACGCTTCAGGTCCTTTTTCACCGGTAATGTACAAAGCCAGTTCCTCCGCCTCTTTCATATCCTTTACCACCACAGTAGGTGTATGGACATTGCTGTGGGAAAACGTTGCCCGGGTTTCTTCGTGCTTAGGTTTTCCATGCACTATGATTGAATAACCGTCCTTGCCTATTTTCTCCGCACGGTTCCACACTTTTTCTACAAAAGGACAAGTGGTTTCATAGGTGGTAGGTTCAATGCCTTTATTGCGTAGCAAAGCTTCCATCTCTACCGTAGTGCCAAATGCAGGAATAATGACAATATCTTCTGAAGTCAAATCATCCCAGTTCATCAGCATCCTGCCGGCTGTGTCCATTATGAAACGAACTCCTCTCGACACCAGATCTGCGTTCACGTTAGGATTATGAATCATCTCGCTCAACAAAAAAATGCGTTTATCCGGATTTTCATCAATGGCACGAAAGGCAATTTCAATCGCATTTTCCACCCCATAGCAAAAACCAAAATGACGGGCAAGAATGACCTCCAGCGAACCGATGTTCAGGTGCGTAGGTGTAAAATCCTTTTTTAGTTTATCCTCCGATTTCCGTTTTGTTTTTATTGCGGATACGAGGGGGCTTCTGTAATGGACTGGGACGTTGAATGATTTCATTGCTGCAAAATTACGCTACAAGCTCGACCACCAAATACTTTTATCTGCAAATTTTCCCCAATTTTTGGTGCTGCTTTTGATCGTTTTCTCCATTGCAGCAATTGTGGTTTTTTTACCCTTATCCGGAGCTACAACATCAGCCGGAGCTACTGCTTGCAAAGCCACAGACTGTGCCACCCAGGTGGTATACAAACGGGGAATAGCAATTTCCAAAATCATTCCGGGTAATCCGGAAAAAGATTCCGGTCCGCCACTAACGGGGATTTTATCTGTATAAAAAGCGACTACGACCACACTATCATTAATCCTGGTGGTCGCCTTCCGGCAACTGAAACCTGCTATTGTCCTTACTTCATCCAATATCTTCCACGTAAATTTCTTAAGGCTATCCTCAATCAGAAAACTCTCTTCATACACTTTTTTGAATGCAACGGATTGTTGTTTTTCGAAATCGGAATATACCTGTGTTTCTATTCCGGGCAAACCACCCATCATTGCCAGCATCGGACTTTCCTCTTGCTTAATGGGCGCATACTTACTTTGTTTTGTACTAAAGTAATAAGAAAAATTTCTGGTGTCAAATTTGGGGAGTTTGGCCAGCCATGCATCCATAAAACTATTATCATCGCCACCTATACCATCAAATTGACGATGTACGTTCATCTTGCGCAAATACTCAATCCTGCCCTGAAGAACAACCTGCGCAGAGCTAAGATACGAACAGGCAAGCCATACAAAAACGGTGAGAACTACTTTACTCTTCATCGATAATATCTTTTAAACTGATGATTATTTAATTTCAAACATTTGGTTTTCTTCAACCGGTTTTTCTTTGGCCGATCCGGTAAAATTCCAGGTAAAGGTCAATAATCCATACCGACGGATGGTATTATAATTCTGCTGGGTCATTGCATTATTATTGCTGTACTGATAAAATCCGAGGTTCTGATTGAAGATGTCGTACACAGCAAGGCGTACCTCAATTTCTTCATTTTTCAGGAACTTTTTGGTGAGATAGGCATTCAGCAAAAACACATTATTATTCCGGTTAAAGCCTGCGGTTTTCTGGCGGATACTCCAGTTAATATCGGTACTCAGCTGAAATTTGAGCGGCAGATAGACGGACAAATTCAAGTCCTGAGAAGTGCTCCAGAAAGAAGTGCTGATCTGGCTGATGCTACTGCTGTTCTGATTAATCGAAACCGAAGAAAAAAGCCTCACACTGACTTTCTTTTCCTTTTCGTAATTAATATTTCCGCTAAGCGAATAGCTGTTATTATTATTACTGTTTTTCAGGTTATTGATAATATTGTTATTGCGACCCTGCTGTACACTTACATTCAATCCGTAGTGAACATCCCATTTCGGTATTTTGTAACCTCCACCCGCATTGATATAAGAATTGTAATTCCCGGGAACATTCACATATTGAGATGTACGGATTCCGGATTCTGATATTGTTTCGCTGGTACTGATGGCGTCATTGACAAAAGAAGTAGAACCACTTGCATAATAATAGGTTCCTTTCAACACTTTGTAGCTGTTATAGCGTAAAGAAATCGTATTTCTAAATTCCTGTTTTAAGGACGGGTTGCCGATTGTAATATTGAGCGGATCGAGGTTTTGGCGGATGGGTTGCAATTGTTCAATCCTTGGCTGTTGGGTGTTCCCACGATAATTGAGCGACAAATTACTTTGCTTGCTGAATTTGTAATTGACTGCTGCAGACGGGAAAAAATTATTGAAATTACGTTTCAGTTTGGTACTGAATAAATTATCCGTTTGCAGGAAACTGGTATTCGAGGCAGCAGCACCAAAGGAAAAATTTATTTTGGTAAGCACCCAGCGGAAACTTGCACCACCCCTATGTGTATTTACATCAAAATCATAATCCGTACTGAATAAAGAATCTAAATCTGAGTATTGACCTGCTGCATTTTTATTAAAAGATAATTGCTTCGAGAAGTTATCCTGATTTGAAAATTTATACTTCAGTTCTACAAATCCTTTCTTTGAAATAGGCTCTGTATAAGTTGCATTGAAATCAATTTGCGAAATCCTTGTCTCCTGCTTTTTAGCCTGATCAATAACAACTGTGCTATCTTTTATTCCTTCTGAAAAGAAAGCGTTTTCTGCTAAAAGAAATCCGTTATTTACATTATCCGTTTGTTTCACATTTGCCTCCAGAAGCAGATTTCTGCCCTTTTTCTTAAAACGTTTTTTCCAGATCAAAGCAGCATCCGCATTTTTATTTTCTGCTTCGTTGTTAGTGTTTCGTAAGCTATTATTGATTGTTCCTCCTGCATTACCACGCGTTTCTGCATTCACATTGCTGGAATTGCTTTTGTTCATCTGTGCAGCATTCATAGTAAGTTTTACAGTAGATAAAGAATCGATTGTCCATTCGTACAATCCGGTAAGTCCATGGCGATCAGAGGTGGAAAATGTGTTGCTTTTCTGATCATTAAAATATACGGAGTCTGGTAAAGTATATTGCGTAATTGTGTTGTTTCCTATTTCAATATTTTTTCTATTAAAACGATAATTGAAGTTGATATGCTGTTTATCCTTGTTCCATTTATTCGAAAAATGCGCACCGGCTGTCCAGGCTTTAGGTAAGCCTTGCCCACTATATTTTCCACCCCAGTCTGCTTCGTCATCTCCGTTTCCGTTGTATGAATACATAAATCCTGATTCATCGTCGGAATAAGTAGTGGAGCCAGCACCAAATTTATTGTTATCCTCGCTGGACAGCCCCAGCTTGCCGGTATTGGCAGCTATGCCGTAAACCGAAAATTTCATCTTCCCACGGAACAGATTAAACATTCCCTGGTTCTCAAAAAAACCGTCCGTTCCCCCCCCCAACGCCACTTTACCAAAATAGCCTTTTTTGTATTTATCTTTCAATTGCAGGTTGATGGTTTTAATCCGCTCCCCGTCGTCTATGCCGGTAAACTCGGCATTCTCACTCTTCTTATCAAAAACCTGTACTTTATCAATTGTTTTGGCCTGAAGATTTTTATTCACAACAGCAGGGTCATCACTAAAAAACTCTTCTCCATCTACCAGAATTTTAGTCACCTTTTCTCCCTGTGCTGTTACCTGCCCGTCTTTGTCTACCTGCAAGCCAGGCAAACGTTTCAGCAAGGCTTCCACGTTAGCATTTGCATCCACCTTGAAACTGTCTGCTATATATTCTGTCGTATCTCCTTTGATAATAATTGAACCGCGTTTCTGACGGATAACGAATTCGCTTAGTAGTTTTTCTCTGGTAAAAAGCGCCATTTCACCCAGGTTTACTTCCGGACCTTTTGGATTAATGATATCAATATAATCAGCAAATCCGGGACATGTAATCAGCATCAGGTACTTTTTCTCTTCCTTTACTTTCAGCGAAAAATTACCTTCCCGGTCGCTTCTCGCAAATCCCAGCAGAACAGAATCGGAAGCGCGTATAACCGTAACTGTAGCGTACTCCAGCTTTTCATTATTGAAGGTATCAACCACCTTACCCATGATTTTTGTTTGCTGCGCAAAGGATAAGCCAATAGTAGAAAAAATCAGAAGAATCAGGAGCAAGACTTTCTTCATAAAGATTGATTAGGTGGTTTTATTAGATAGAAACAGATGAAAATGAGCGCATTAATAATAGATTTACCGCATTTCACAAAGATGTGTGATTATACTTAAATATGCAAAAAAATAAATGTCCGCCAGCCCGTACTAAAATAATTGCAACAACGGAGAAAAACTATCCTGCTTTACATAATTATATACATAGAGCTGATAAACGTTCAGACATATCAAACTAAGCCCAATAATACCAAAGAGCAGCTGCTTTCTCGTTAGGAAAGCATGGTGGATTAAGAACCGGTAGTATATTTCCAATACAATAACTGAGGAAGAATGGCGACAAGCCCCATAACAATACACATTATCAATTGCCCTTTATTCCCTGCAACCAATGCCCACTTCAATTTTGCACTTTCTTTTGTATGAATGCCCCATAAAACGGGCAGAAAAATGACGATTAAATCAGTAGGCCGGAAAATCACGGCCAGTCCGCAAATCAAACCAATCAAAGCAGCAGATTTATAGGTCTGATTTTCGTGCCACCTTATTATCAGCCATAACAAAATTGCATACAAGCTGAAAATATAGACATGGCTTTGAGCCGCATCGATTGATATATATTGAGGCAGATTAGAACCCAGAACTAAAAATAAGAGTGTGAAAGCAGACATTATCACTAAAATAATGAAGCAATACCTTCCTCAAAAATAAGAGCCCAGGCATCGCCCAGCAAATTGCACCAAACATTATGGCATATTGATAGGGCGATGAAAATCCATCTTGCGGATTATCTGTCACTCCAGCCAGGATGTGTCCCAGAAAAAACCATGGCATTTGTAAGAGTGCCACACCACACAAATATTTATTCGTGTAAGTTCCACTTTCCAGTTGGGTGGCGTGGTAGAATTTCCCACCCGTAACGGCATACTTTTTATCGATATGCTCCACCCATTTTAAATCTTTCACATCGTGATAAATAAAAACACCAGGGAGATACATATAATAGCCAAATGCATCCCAAGTAGTCACCTTATAATCTGCTTTTGCATGATGCTGTAGATTTTCTATCCGAAAAAAAAGCAAAGCAATGAGAATAACGAATAAGGAAATCCGGGATTTCATAATGTCAGGAAAACATTTAACTGAAGACAAACCAAAAAATCAGAAAATTTATTAAAACTCAGCTATGATTTTCAGGTTAAATAATCTGGCGGTAAGCCTGTTGGGAACAGCATAAACCTTACCGCTGGTCTGGTCCTGGATCCAGTTATACGACAGCGTATTCTGAATATTCAATAAATTAAAGACTTCAAAACTCGCCCAGATTGAATTGAGATTTCTGAAAAAACTATGGGCAGGACGATTCGGTTTCTGGCCATCCAGCAACAAAGCAGAAAAACCAATATCTACCCTTTTATAAGAAGGCATACGCAAATTATCGCCAACCCTGTTGCCATCCGGCGGACCAAAAGGCAAGCCTGTGCCATACATCAGATTGACATGTGCACGGAAGTTTTTGTTTTGAGGAAGGTAATCCTGGAAGTACATCGCAATCATCAGGCGCTGATCTGTTGGGCGCGGGATAAAAGCTGAATAAGCACTTGCACTGTCGCTACCGGCAGTATTTTTAAAACGCTGCACAACCTGCTCTTCAGTTTTCATCATGCCAATGCTTATCCATGAGGTTGCATCCTTTACTAAATCGGCATACAAACGGAGCTCGCCTCCATAGGCGTACCCACGTCCGTCATTGCGACCATAATAACGGATTTTGATACCATCATATTCGTAAGGTACAAGGTCCCAAAGATCTTTATAGTAAAATTCGGAAGTGAAACGAAAGGGTTTGTTCGCCAGTTTAAAATTAATTTCTGTTCCTCCCAATACGTGAAACGACTTTTGCGCCTGCACATCCAGGTTTGTATAACCGGAAAGATCTCTTAGTTCTCTGTAAAAGGCTGGCTGGTTGTAATATCCACTGGCCAAACGGAAAGTAATATCTGTTCTCCATTTTGGTTTAAACCCTAATTGTAAACGAGGACTAATCAGTGTTTCGCCATTCAGTGAATTATAAAAATAGCGTGCACCAATAGAACCTGTAAATTTTACCGAATCCTGAAAACGGAAATTATCCTGAATAAAACCTGAAATACGATAAGAAGAGAATTGATTGGAAGCTACAAACAGATTTTGCATCGTCAAAGAATCTGTACTGAAGGGCTGGGTAAAGCCTGCAGAATCGCGACGTTGATAAGTGTGTAATTTATCTTCAATATTCAGGCTTGTTGCATCAATCCCCCATTGAATAAAATGATTTTTTGCAGCGTAAGAACCGCGGTGAGCAGCAGTATACACATTTACCTGCAGATAGTTGCGGGCATAATCCTGGATAATCCCTGTACCTAAATTGTATTTGGTCTGACCAAAATCCTTTTTGCCCAAATCTGTTTCCAACTCTCCCAAAATATACTCCCCGGTAATGTCGTAGGTTTCTTTTTCGTTGGTTTGAAAGGCAGAGGCCAGTAATTTCAATTTCAGTTTGTCATTAGGACGGAAGCTTACCGAATAGCCGCCAAATTTTGAATCAAACTGATCAATTTCACCTCCGTTATAAAACATTTCCAGCTTATATGCTTTATTCAAAACACCAAAACTGCTGGTTTGCTCTTCAGGAATAAATGAAAATCTGTTGCGCGCATAATTGCCAATCACTTCCATTTCCCATTTTTTGCTGACGTTGTAATGAACCAGTGCCTGAAAGTCAGTAAAGGAAGGATTGTAAACGCCTTTCGTCGGTTGCGACTTGAGTAAATATTGATTACTTTTTTGACGGACGCCAACGAGATAAGTCAGTTTTTGATTTTTGGTAGCTCCCTCCAGGTGAAGGCTGGCTCCCAGCAAACTGGCCATGGCAGAACCTGCAAAATATTTTGGCTTCTTGTAAGTGACATCCAATACACTGGACATTTTATCGCCGTATTTAGATTGAAAACCACCAACAGAAAAGTTGACACCCTGTGCCAGGTCTGCATTTACAAAACTCAAACCTTCCTGCTGGCCGCTACGAACCAAAAAAGGACGATAAATTTCGAAATCATTCACATAAACCAGGTTCTCATCGTAGTTGCCGCCTCGCACAGAATATTGTGAAGTGAGTTCATTCGTACTTCCGACCAATGTTTTAATCAGGCCTTCTACCCCACCACTGGTACTGGGCAATTGATTAGCCTTCGCCGGATCAATATAAACACCACCGGCTTCACCTTTCGCACGGTCATCTACTTTTTCAAAAGCCTTTAATTCAATGTCCTTTGATTTCAGTTTTATCTGGATGGTTTCAACTGCTCCGTCCTTTAGAAAAACTTTTTTTTCAGCCTTTTCGTATCCTAAAATCGCAAACCAGATGGTATGCTTGCCGGGTTCTACTGTAATGCTGAATGCGCCGTTATTATCAGTGGTACCACCAATGCCTGTGCCCGACAAATTATAGCGAACATCCGGAAAAGGAGCTCCGGTCTCATCTCTTACAATACCCTGAATGGTAGCTTTCCCGTTTTGAGAAAAAGCATACTGCGGCATCATAAATAAAACAATCAGCAAAGTAATCAGGCGGGTATAAGGCATAGTACAGAAAGCTAAACGCTTAAAGGTCGATTTTATTTTGATAGGCTGTGCAAATCAGCAATCATTTGTGCAGGATTTTCAGCAGAAAAAACGGTGTTTCCTGCCACCAGCACATCCGCTCCTGCTGCAAGAATCTCCGCAGCATTTGCCATTGTTACACCACCATCAATTTCTATTAATGTGCTTGCACCTTTTTCTGTAATGATTCTTTTCAGTTCTTTTATTTTATTGATCGTATTTGGAATAAAAGATTGTCCACCAAAACCGGGATTCACACTCATCATACACACGAGGTCTATATCGTTAATCATATCTGCCAGCAATGAAACAGGGGTATGCGGATTGATAGCCACGCCGGCTTTCATTCCTAATGCCTTAATCGATTGCATGCTGCGATGTAAATGCGTGGAAGCTTCATAATGCACAGACAAAATATCAGCACCCGCATTTTTAAATTCTTCAAAATATTTTTCCGGCTCTACAATCATCAGATGCACATCCAATGGTTTTTTAGCCAGTTTTTTGATGGCTTTGATAACAGGCAAGCCAAAACTTATATTTGGCACAAAACGGCCATCCATCACATCAATATGGAACAGCGCTGCTTCACTGTTGTTAATCATTTCAACATCACGCCCCAGGTTCAGGAAGTCGGCGGATAATACAGAAGGTGCAATCATAATATTCGATTTTTGCCGGCAAATGATAACGGCATTAATAAATTTATTTAGACAAACGGTTTATTCCATCTTTTGGTTCTTTATATCCCGGCACAAACTCTAATGCCTGACGATAATCGCCTATAGCCTGCTCCGGTCTTTTCATCAGTTCATAGCAAAGGCCACGATTATAATAAGCTTCAGCATTATCTGGCTCTATTTTCACTACAAAATCAAACTGGCGTGCGGCCTTCTCCAAAGAATCTTCGTGCATCAATATCCATCCGGTGTTAAAATAAGCGTCGGTATATTGAGGGTCGCGAATGATGCATTTTTTATAAATAGCTTTTGCCTTATCGAATTGCCCATTATCCTGATAAAACATTGCTTTGCCATACAAGGCGACCAATTGTGAAGTGTCGGCGGCATAGGCATTGTCAAAATATCGAAGCGAAAGAGAATCCTGACGTGCGGCATAAATAAGCGCCAGCTGCAAAATGGACGGCTGATACTGTGGATCAACCTGTACTGATGTTTGAAAACTGGATATCGCTTTCCCCGTATCTTTCATCGTTTTATATACCACACCTTTCAGGAAATAGGCTTCGGAATTATAGGGATCCTGGCGGAGCACAGTATTGATTTCAGTAAAGGCTTTCTGATTTTCTCCGATAAACACCAGCATTTTTGCATATTTCAAATGCGCAACCGGATCTTTAGGGTCAATCTGAATTGCTTTTTTGAACCATTTTACTGAACCATCCACATCTTTATGTTCGAATAATAATTCTCCGATGGCGGAGAAATATTTTGCCTTCGTACTGTCCAGACCAACAGCCTGTTCAAAATCTTTCAAAGCGATTGAGTCCTCATTCAGGTCGCGCAGGGCTTTTGCTCTTTTGAAAAATAAAGCTGCATTTTTAGGGTCAGCTTCAATTTCAAGGCTTATGGAAGCGACGGAAGGATGAGCGAAAACGCCATCTTTGGGTTGAATTGTGTCAGTTTTCTTTCCGGAACCACCACAAGAAGCCATACAAATGGACAGAACAATTGAAGCAAACAGATAAATATTTTTCATTTTCATTTCCTGAACGGCAAAGTCACTTTGAGTTTAAAGCGCAAATATACTCGAAAGGCGGGCAAATTGGCCATGAAAAACCTGGTTAATTTGGCTGTAAAAGAATGTTTTGGTGTAATGCTTATATTTGTTGGAACAAAATCCGACGCTATGAACTATTTAAAAATCAGCACAATTACCGCTACGGCTTTTACATGTCTCTCTTTATTCAGTTGCAGCAAAAAAATCGCCGATACCGCAGGCCTTAGCCAATGTATGAATACAAAACTGGTAGAACTGCGCAAAGGCGGATGCCCCAGCCGCGATTCTTTAAAACAATACACCTTTCAAAACAAAACAGTTTATGTGTATCAAACCGGTTCTTGCGGTGCCGACTTTGCCTCTCCGGTTATCGATGAAAACTGCAAAGAACTTGGCTTTCTGGGTGGTTTTGCAGGAAATCAAACTATCAACGGTGAAGATTTCTCCAAAGCTGTTTATGTAAAAACAGTCTGGAATAATTAAAAGGGATAATTAGATTTTAAATGTTCACAGAAATCCTTCAATAAAAAAACCGTCAGAATATCTTCTGACGGTTTTACTATTTTAAAGAATTGAATCTTAGTTTTTGTTGGCAATCGCAGCTTGTACCAGTTCTGCTGCTTCACTCAACTGGATAGCGCTTTGTACTTTCAGACCTGAATTGACAATCAGTTCTTTTGCTACTTCAGCATTGGTACCTTGCAAACGAACAATAATCGGAATAGTGATATTACCCATATTGTTGTAAGCTTCGATAACACCAGCTGCAACACGGTCGCAACGAACAATACCACCAAAAATGTTGATCAAAATTGCCTTTACGTTAGGGTCTTTCATAATGATACGGAAACCAGCTTCTACCGTTTGAGCATTTGCTGTTCCACCCACATCCAGGAAGTTAGCTGGTTCACCACCGGCCAGTTTAATCATATCCATGGTAGCCATAGCCAAACCAGCACCATTTACCATACAACCCACGTTACCGTCAAGTTTTACATAGTTCAGGTTGAATTCGCCTGCTTCTACTTCTGTAGGATCTTCTTCAGATTTGTCGCGCATATCTTTCAGGTCTGCGTGGCGCATCAAAGCGTTATCATCAAGGTCCATTTTACAATCTACAGCGATGATTTTGTCATCAGCGCTTTTGAACAAAGGGTTGATTTCAATCATTGAAGCATCCAAACCAACATATGCATTGTACAGGTTGGTTACAAATTTCACCATGTTTTTAAACGCTTCACCACTCAAACCAAGGTTGAAAGCGATGTTGCGTGCCTGATAACCTTGCAGGCTCATATTGGGCGCAACCCACTCCTTGAAAATTCTTTCAGGTGTGTTGTGTGCCACTTCTTCAATGTCCATACCGCCTTCGGTACTGTACATGATGACATTTTGTTTTTTGGTACGGTCCAGCAGGATAGAAAGATAAAACTCTTTTCTGTCACTTGGTCCATCATAATACATATCCTGGGCGATCAGCAATTTGCTCACTTTTTTGCCGGCAGGGCCGGTCTGGATAGTCACCAGGGTATTTCCGAGAATATTTTTCGCAACACGTTCAACATCTTCAGCGCTTTTTACAACAGCAACACCGCTTTGCTCAGGCACTTCTACCATACGGCCTTTACCGCGGCCACCAGCGTGGATCTGAGCTTTTACCACCACAAATTTGCTGCCTGTTTCAGAAGCAATCTGGCTGTAAGCGTTCAATGCATCAGTAACGTTTGCTACTGCAATACCTTCTTGTGTAGGAACATTGTAACGTTTCAATAATTCCTTGGCTTGATATTCGTGTACGTTCATTATTTCAGAAAAATTTTGTGCGAAGTTAAAAGAATAATCTGTTTGTTGTATTTATAATAAAAAATCTATTTGTATTAGTTTTTGGCAGGCTCCTGCAGGATGTCAATAAACTCTGCAGCGGCAACTTCCATTTTGTTCACCATTTTGTTGATTTGTGCATTCAGATAGTCATAAGCCACGTGAGACAATAGGCCGATAATCAATCCCACAGCAGAAGTCACCATTTTGGTATAAATACCACCGGCAATTCCTTCCAGCGAAAAACCTTCGTGCTGAATATTGAAAAACAGGATAATCATACCAGCGATTGTACCCAGGAAACCAAACATCGGAGCGATGCGGGAAATGGTATTCAGCGCAGACATATTTTTTTCCAGTTGATACACTTCCAGCTTGCCGGCAGTTTCCATTGCTTTTTCAATACTGTCAACCGGTTTGCCAATACGGCTGATACCCTTTTCCACCATTCTGGCAATCGGTGAATTGGTATTTTTTGCCTGAGATTTGGCCCCCTGCAGGTTTCCGGAAACAATTTGCTCCCTGATACGCAGCATAAAATTGGAGTCAATCAGATTTGCTTTCTTGATGGCGGAAAAGCGTTCCACAAAAATATAAACCATTGCGATTGAGCAAAGCAGCAAAGGAATCATCAGCAGTCCGCCTTCTTTAAGTAAGGCAAACAGGGAAAGTTTTTCTTTTTCAACAGGAGCGACTGCCGCAACTGCCTGCGCAACCGTATCCAGCTCTAAAAATATCAGATTAAACATTGGTTCATTTTATTTGTGTCGGGCAAATATATTTAATTGAACGGTCAAAAAATTTCTTTTTTCGGCATAGATATTGCGATTTTTCCTCATGAAATAAAAAATATTCCTGCAGGATTTTGATAAAAACTTACCCTACCTTCAAATTCAAATTTCATTATCAATCCAAAATCAGACTCAGAGATGAAGATTTCTTTTCATGGCGCAGCACGCACCGTTACCGGTTCAAAACATATTATCCATCTTAAAAACGAAAAAAAAATACTACTGGACTGTGGCCTTTTTCAAGGATTAGGCAGAGAAACATTGGCACTCAACAAACATTTCGGCTTTGACCCTTTAGACATAACTTATGTGGTTATATCTCATGCCCATATCGACCATATCGGGCTTTTACCAAAATTGGTGGCAGAAGGTTACCAGGGACCAATCTACTGCACCGATGCGACAGAAGATCTGGCTAAAATCATGTTACTCGATTCTGCCAAAATTCAGGAGTCGGATGTGAACCATATCAATAAACAAAGAGCAAGAGAAGGACGGGAACTGATAGAGCCGCTGTATACCATTGAAGATGCGAACAAGGTTTTTCCTCTTTTTAAACCCATACCTTATAATACACCAACGCAGATTGACGAGGATGTAGAACTGTTGTATACAGATTCAGGACACATATTAGGTAGTGCTGCTGTCAACCTGAAAATAAACCAGGAAGGTAAAACAAAACGCATCACCTTCAGTGGCGACCTGGGACGATACAGGGATGTGATTCTACGTTCCCCGCAGAACTTTCCACAGGCAGATATCATCTTGCTGGAGAGTACTTATGGCGACAAACTTCATGAAGATATCAAACCAATGATAGATGATTTACTGGCTCAGGTGGAGCACACATGCATCGAGAAAAAAGGCAAACTGATTATACCGGCTTTCAGTGTTGGCCGCACACAGGAATTACTGTATGCACTCAACAGATTGGAACTGGAAGGCCGCCTTCCTGCATTGAAATACTATGTTGACAGTCCTTTATCTCAAAAGGCTACCAACATCATCAAAGATCATCCGGAATGCTTCAATGCTTCGGTGCAAAAAATGCTGAAAAGAGACGAAGATGTTTTTGATTTCAAAGGGTTGGAATTTATTGAAAGTGCAGAAGAATCAATGGCTTTGAATGACAACCGCAGCCCTTGCGTGATTATATCTGCATCAGGTATGGCAGAAGCAGGAAGGGTGAAGCATCACATTCTGCACAACATCGAAAACTCACGAAACACCATTCTCATCGTCGGTTACTGCGAGCCACAATCATTGGGGGCAAGACTGGCAAAAGGAAATCCGGAAGTTTCCATATTTGGTAAACGATTCCAGGTCAAAGCTGAAGTGGCTGAAATAAAAAGCATGAGTGCTCATGGCGATTACGAAGATATGAGTCAATGGCTGGCCTGCCAGGATGAAAAGGAAGTGGAGAAAATATTCCTGGTGCATGGCGAGTACGAAGTGCAGCAAAACTTCAAAGCAAGGTTACTGCGCAAAGGATTCCGTGATGTAGAGATTCCGGCACAGCATCAATCCATTGGTATTGGCTAAAATTAAGTAATGCGCTATAAATCTTTATACTACATTTTTTTTCTGGCTATTCTACCAACCCATTTATGGGCAAGAACCTTCTTTGTAAAGGCTTCAGGAAATGATGCCGGTAGCGGTCTGAGTATTGCTGACGCATGGAAATCCACTGCTAAAGTAAACAGCGTCGATTTCAGTATAAATGATACGGTACTATTTGAAGCTGGCAGTATATTTGATGGTGGTATTTATCTTTCTGAAGAAGACTCAGCAAGTGCCACAAAACCGCTTTACCTCAGCTCTTATGGGACTGGCAGAGCGACGATTTATGGCCATAAAAGCTTCGGGCTTTATGCCTACAATGTAGCAACTGTTCATGTTGACAATATTAATTTCGCAGGTCTCGATGCTGACTCCTCTTCGGGAACAGGAATTTTCTTTTATACGGACAATCCATCAGGCAAGAAATACAAACAAATAAAACTCACCAATCTCGATATTTCAGGATTTGAAAATGGTATTCAGCTGGGTTCATGGCACAATACTTATCCTGGTTATTCTAACATCCATATCAGCACAGTGAACGCAGTCGATAACCTTAAGAATGGTATCAGCACTTACGATATGGCAGAAAAAACATCCGTTTTATATGCACACGACAGCCTGCATATGAACCATTGCTATTTGGGGAATAATGGATTTAGTGGCATCGTCCTTGGCGGAATAAATTATGGCCTTATCGAACGCACAAAAGCCTCCCGCAGCGGGCAACTGCACAATAAAGGCGTGGTGGGCATATGGTGCTGGAATTCGAGAAATATTACTTTTCAATATTGCGTAGCCGATAGTACCCGAACCGACGGTGGCGATGGTGGCGGATTTGACATCGATGGAGGCACAGAAAACTGCATGGTTCAATATTGCTATTCTTTCTTTAATGACGGACCGGGATTTATGCATTGCGATTATCCGCAATCGCGTGCCACTAAAAACAATACTATCCGTTACAACATCACAGAGTCAGATGGACAGCAACCATATAAAGACAAAAGCAGTCTTTGTTTTATCAGCTGGGGAACAGGGCTTAACGACTGCCACATGTACAATAACACAAGCTACATAGGCAACAAAGCAAATGGGATTATTACAGGCCTGCAAGGCAATATTCTGGATGATTATGATGTGGCTCCGAATATGTACAATTGTTATGCCCTCAATAATATTATTTACACCGCTGGCGACAGTAACAACCTGGTAAAACTCTACCAGGGCAAAGCCTTTACCATTGACACTGCCGGAATAAAATTTGCTTACAACAATTATTTTTCAGCAAAAACATCATCACAAAAATGGAATGACGGTGGCACCCTTTACTACAATTTAAATGACTGGCAAACGACCACTAAACAGGAAACGTTTACCGGCAATAAAACAGGAAACATTTTCAATCCCCAATTAAAAAATCCCGGAACAGGGGGAGCCATTTTATTCCGACAGATTGACTCCTTGCACTATTTATTGCAAGGCTATACCCTGCTCAAAACCTCTGCGCTGATCGACTCCGGAATGAATATAAGCGCTGTAAAAGGCTTAAATATTGGCAAGTCAGACTTTTATCTCAACACACCTCTTGCAGGCATTACACAGGACATCGGATGCAATGAGAGTCAGTTTGGCACGCTCATAAGCGAACATAAAATCACAAAGGCAAAAGCCTTTCCAAACCCATTTCAAGATGTACTAACTATTGTTCTTGATAAAACTGTTAGCTCATCGTGCTTCGTTTTATACAATACACTTGGACAAAAAGTTATTTCCGGAATACTAACCCGTCAGCAAAACGAAATAGAAACAACAAGCATTCCTGCCGGATATTACTTTATCTCATTAGATAACAATTTTCTGGCTTCCCTTTTTGTAAAATACTAAGACCTATCCGTTTCAGCTCTTTTTTGTAAAATCACAAATCAACTATCTTGCACGCTCAAATTTTTAAGTTTAAATGATACAAATAGAAGAAGCGGTATTGAGCCAGTTGATGTTGCACAGGGTGGCTGCCAATGATGGCCGCTCCACACTAAGCGAAGCCTTGTTTGAGTCTACAGACGAAACTGAAGATGCCGTGCTTAAGAAATTGTTTCTTAAGCCCTTTATGTCTCATGCCACAACATTCGAGTTTAGCCACGGTGTCAATCTGGAGTATAATGTCTTATTTAACCTGGCTAAAAATATTTATGAAGGAGGCGATTTTGCTGAAAATTCAAAAAACATTGCACAGCATCTTATCGAAACATCCAAACATCCGAATATTAAAGACGGTGATTTGTTCATAGCCCGCTTCCTGGACATTCAACTGGGCAATAAGCATTTTGAAGGCCTGGGGATTTATAAATTTGAAGACAAGGAAAGCTTTATCGAAACAAAGTTGGGCGATAAACAAATGGACCTGCAATTCCGCAAAGGGCTGGGCAGTAAAAAGCCTGACAAAGCCTGCCTGATTCTGTTTACAGACGAGCCTTATACACTCCTGATAATCGACAGCAACAGCAATGAAACGGATTACTGGCAAAACGAGTTCATCAAGCACAAGTCAAAAAATGATTTTGTGAACAACACCACAGATTTTCTAACACTGGCTAAAAACTTTATCACTGATCAGATACCGAACGAATATGAGGTGAATAAAACGGACCAGCTCAATTTTCTGAACCGTTCAGTGGAATATTTCAAATCGCACGAAACCTTTGACAAAGAAGAATTTGAAACGGAAGTATTTGGTGATGAAAAGGTGATCAAATCCTTCCGCAATTTCGACGAGACATGGCGTGAAGAACACGAGATAGAATTGTCTGATAATTTTGAAATTTCGGCACAGGCCGTAAAGAAACAGGCGCGTGTTTTCAAAAGCATCTTAAAACTGGATAAGAACTTCCATATCTATATTCATGGCGACAGGGAACTGATAGAACAAGGTGTGGAAAATGACGGACGGAAATACTACAAAATCTATTACGATAACGAAAGTTAAACTGTCTTTATGAACCGCATCGACCGCCTTTTCAGTATTTTGACTTTGCTGCAATCAAAGAAATATGTGCCTGCTGAAAAAATAGCAGAACGCTTTGATATGAGCGTCCGTACTGTATACCGGGATGTAAAAGCGCTATGCGAATCCGGTATTCCCGTTAGCTTTGAAGCAGGCAAAGGCTATTTCATTGTACAGGGTTATTTCTTATCACCGGTGGCATTCACCACAGAAGAAGCAAATGCCCTTTTGCTGATGGAAAATATGGCTTTGGGATTTGCAGACCGCTCTATCAAAACGCATTACAGCACCGCGCTTAACAAAGTAAAATCAGTCTTGCGCAGCGGACAAAAAGAACAACTGGAACACCTGAATGAAAATACCAAAACCCAGTTACCACCCTGCTTTGATAACGATACCGATTACCTCAGCCCTTTGCAGGAATCAATCAGTAAAAAGCAAATCCTGGAAATAGACTATGCCAACAAAGCAGGCGAAGGCAGCAAACGGGAAATAGAACCAATCGGCCTGGTATTTTATGCATTCAGCTGGCACCTCATTGCCTGGTGCCACCTGCGGAACGAGTACCGCGATTTCCGCGTTTCGCGCATTGTCAACCTGCGAAAAACAAACCTTGAATTCAGGAAAAAAGACCACGCAGCGCTGAAAGACCATATGCCACAAATCCCGGTGGATTATTAATCAAAAAATAATTTTTTACCCGAAAAATCACACTGCCATAGGGTTGTCAGTGGGCCATCTTTATTTTGTATCAAATCTAAAAACAAAGAATTATGGCAGACTTAATCATTTCCCTGTTGCAAAAAGAAATTGAACAGGAAGCAGCATCAACCCGTAAAATGCTGGCGCTCGTGCCGGACGATAAGCACGACTGGAAGCCGCACGAAAAAAGCATGGCGATGAAACAATTGGCACTGCACATCGCAGATATCCCCTCATGGCCTAAACTGGCAATCGATACCGAATCCATCAATTTTGCAGACAGCCAGGAAGCCCCGGTTTACAATAACAACGCAGACCTGCTGGCTATTTTTGACAAGTCCGCTGCTGATGGAGCCGAAGCAATGAGCAGAACAAACGATGAGTTTATTGTAAACGGAACCTGGACCATGTTTTATGGCGACCACAAAATCGGTACCCTGAGCAAATATGAAACCATCCGCCATTCGTTGAGCCAGACGGCACATCATCGTGCGCAATTGGGCGTTTACCTTCGATTGCTGAATATCCCTATCCCTGGTGTGTATGGCCCAAGTGCCGACGACTCAATGGGCGTTTAATTTTTAGAAAGCAACTTATACTATCTTCTGAAGCTATTCAGGCGTCTCACCGTCAAGTTTCGTCATTTCTTCAGCCTCGCTTATAGCGTATGATAAACAGCCTGTAAACACTCTTGTTTACGGGCTGTTTTATTATCGTTACCTTCGCGCAGATTACAATAGTTTCCTTATGAATTCATTCCAGCAACTCAACCTCAATAGTTCCCTCCTCAAAGCCCTCGATGATATGGGCTTCAAAACGCCTACCACCATCCAGGAAAAAGTCTTTTCGGTGGTGATGTCGGGTACGGATGTATGTGGTATTGCACAAACCGGAACGGGTAAAACCTTTGCTTATCTCCTGCCCTGCCTGCGTCAATGGAAGTTTTCGAAAGACCCATACCCGCAGATATTGATATTGGTGCCTACCCGCGAACTGGTGGCACAGGTGGTGAGCGAGGTGCAAAAGCTGACTGCTTATATGAATGTGGTGACGCTTGGTGTGTATGGTGGTGTCAACACCCGTCCCCAGATGGCAGCAGCCGAAAAAGGTTGTGACGTGATAGTAGCCACACCTGGCCGGCTGATGGATCTTGCCCTGAGCGGTTCCCTGAAACTGAAAGCCATTAAGAAACTGGTCATCGATGAGATGGACGAAATGCTGAACCTCGGCTTCCGCACCCAAATCAAAAATGTACTGGAATTGTTGCCCGAAAGAAGGCAAAATCTGTTGTTCTCTGCAACGATAACGTACGATGTGGAATTGCTGATGCAGGACTACTTTAAAGACCCTGTGCGCATAGAAGCCGCGCCAACCGGCACACCGCTGGAAGGTATCGAGCAAACAGCCTACGAGGTGCCCAACTTTTATACCAAGATTTATTTACTGGAATTGTTGTTGATGCAACGCCCCGAAATGAATAAAGTGCTGGTGTTTGTGGCTACCAAAAAGCTGGCTGATGAAGTGTATGAAGAAATGATCAAAGGCTTCCCGGATGTGGTGGGCGTTATCCATTCCAACAAAGAACAAAACCATCGTTTCAACACCGTAAACCAATTCCAGAACGGCACTTACCGTTTTATCATTGCTACGGATATTGTGGCACGTGGTATCGACATTTCTGAGGTGTCCCACGTGATTAATTTTGACCTGCCCGATGAACCTGAAAATTACATTCACCGTATTGGCCGTACCGGTCGTGCGGATAAAAAAGGGATCGCCATCAGTTTCATTACCGAACGCGAAAAACCGCTGCAGGACAATATTGAAGCCTTAATGAAGCAGAAAATAAAAATCCTTCCTTTGCCGGACGATCTGGAGATTTCGGAAGTGCTGACCGAAGACGAGCAGCCAAAGAAGTTTGTGCCGAACATCGTGATCAAACAACCTAAACGCGAGAATGTTGGTGCTGCCTTCCACGAAAAATCGGAAAAAAACAAGAAGCGCAATGTGAAGGTGAGCTACAAAGACAAGATGAAAGCCAAATATGGCAAACCCATTAAGCGTGCACCAAAAAAATAAGGCCTGATGCAAGCAATCAGTTATACTTTATCGGACATCGACGCAGCAGCGGCGGCACTCTGGGAGGCCGGCAAAGCTTATACGGTATGGTCTTTTGCAGGCGATATGGGTGCAGGCAAAACCACCCTCATCGCTGCTATCTGCCATCATCTGAAGGTGGAAGATGCCGTGAGCAGCCCTACCTACGCTATTGTCAATGAATATCAGTTCCAGGACGGAGCCATTACCAAAACCATTTACCATTGCGATTGGTATCGCCTCAAAGATGCCAACGAGGCCCGCGATGCAGGAATAGAAGAATGCATGTACCAACCCAATGCCTACAGCTTTATCGAATGGGCCTCTATAGCTCCCGAGCTGCTGGACAAACCCTACCTGAAAATTGAAATTGAAGTCCTGAGTGAAGGAGAACGCGTGGCGAGGCTGAGTGTGTAGTATATTTTTAGCCAAAGAATAAATTTACTTTCTGCTGTTTTAACAGTAACTATTGTCAAAAGAATGAACACCATTTCAAGTATTTATTACAAACTTCTTGGGAACTATTATGATAACCCTGAATTTATTATAGATTATTGGGATAAAAATTCAATTCTGCTGAATAACATTTCGATTTTTAATAACACGGATGAATTATCTCAGTATCTGGAAATTTTTTACCAATATATAAATGCACTTCACAAAAAAGGTCAGTTCAATAATTCTTTGACTAAAATACCAAAATCCTCCCCGTAATTGATAAGAACATCATTCGTTTAAATTCCCATATACTAAAAGATGAATGGTACTATGGGATTATCCATTTCAAAGGAATGGCTAGTTATAAAGTCAGAGATTTCAAATCCTCAAAGCAGGCGTTCAGTAGCTTGGTAAGAGTCGACAGCAAGAATGAGAATTATAAAAACTGGTTGCAATATGCCACCTATGAAAATAACAAACGCTATATAACAGGTATCGAAATATTCTGTGGATTGCTTTTCCTTGTGGTATTAATATTCAAGTCTTATATACCCAGTTATTATGTCCGAATGACCATTTTATTATCTGGCCTCATCGGATCACTAACATGTCTTGTATACGAACATTATCCAAAGCGTAGTTTCAGAAAAGCGCTTTGATAAACTTAAACCGTCAAAATAAAATGCTGCTGAGATCACATTACGTAAGGCTAATTTGATTGCAAATATTCTATAGCCCATTGTAAACTTATTTATTTGTCATCCTGAGGCTGACGAAGGATATAAGACAAATAAATAAGTTTACAGGAGTACAATTTAAAAAGGATAATAAAACCGTCGCAAGACCCTTCCTCTAAACTTTCGAATCCAAGTTGTAAACTTTAAATAGGGCCAGAATTCCCCCTTTCCGTCTTACCCTTCGTCAGGCTCAGGGTGACAGAAAGAGAAAATTCTATATTAATATTCCTCCGTTAAAGGCAAATAAAAATTCCATACTGAATACTTTCAATTTTAGGACTACTGTTGCTGATTGTAAACTGTTTTTATTTGTCATCCTGAGCCTGACGAAGGATAGAGACAAATAAAAACAGTTTACCGGAGACAAGTCCTTCTCTTGGTTGGACATTCCAAAGGTGCCTTCGTTTAGAATTTCCCCTTTCCGTCTTACCCTTCGTCAGGCTCAGGGTGACAGAAAGGAAAAATTCTATGAAAATTCCTCTCCGAAAAGATTATGATAAACTTAAGCGTAGGGTGACAGAAAGAGAAAATTCTATATTAATACTCCTCCAAAAAAGGCAAATAAAAACCGCACTCTGAATACTTCTATTAGGACTACTGCTGCTTATTGTAAACTTTTTTACTTGTCATCCGGAGGCGAAGTTTATCCTGAGCATCGCCGAAGGGAAGGATATAAGACAAATAAACATAGTTTACCGGAGCAGAACATTCAGTATATTCGACCAATGAACAAATACACTGTTTATATCCTCCAATGCAGCGATGGCAGCTACTATACGGGTGTTACCAATGATGTAAACAGAAGAGTTCAGGAACACAATGATGGCTTGAATCCCGGTTGTTATACTTTTTCAAGAAGACCTTTAAATCTTGTTTTCCAACAAGACTTTCATTTTATTGAACAGGCGATTGCTTTTGAAAAGCAATTGAAAGGCTGGAACCGCAAAAAGAAAGAAGCATTAATTAGTGGGGATATTGATTTATTAAAACGATTGTCTTCAGGAGAATTATGGAAATAAAAAACGGCTTAATTTAAGATAAGAATAAGTACATTTTTCATACTCATTTCAAAAAGAAAATGCTATAACTTCAATATTGAATTAAAACTCACGATTATGGCAACTAACATCTCCAGCATCTTCGTCAATGCTTCCCGCGAACGCCTGTGGAACGTGCTGACCCAACCCGAATTTGTAAAACAATGGCAGTATGGCAGCGAGCTCACCACCAGCTGGGAAGAAGGCACGCCCATCGCCTTCCGCACAGTGTGGGATGGCAAAGTGATGGAACAATGGGGCGAAATCCTTGAAGTACATCCTTTGGAACTGATCAAATACAGTTTGTTTGCACCGCGCCCGGGCCTTGAAGACAAACCCGAAAACTATTTTGTGATGCACTACATTATCGAAAAAGAAAAAGGGGTGACCAAGTTGCAAATCATCCAGGAAGACAACCGCCCCGGGGCTGTGCAGGAAGCGGAGCAGGGCGAAGAAAACCCGGTACTGAAAATGCTGAAAGAACTGGCAGAAGCCAATTGATAGTATAACTGAAGAGGAGGCCGTAACAATAATTACA
>DLGS01000345.1 GCA_002482815.1 Bacteroidetes bacterium UBA7688 | reverse complement strand
AAACCCTGGCCCGCTGGACAGAGATTTATACCGATGCCGGCTACAGGGTGATGCCACTTTCTGCGGAGATTCCGGAAACACTGGAACCTCTGAAGGCAATGTTAAAAGACAGGACGACCTTGTTCAGCGGACACTCCGGTGTAGGCAAAAGCACTTTGATTAATCAATTGATACCTGACCTGGATCTGCGGACAGAAATTGTATCTGATTACAGCGGGAAGGGGCAACATACCACCACTTTTGCGGAGATGTTTGATTTGCCCGGTTCCGGTAAAATCATTGACACACCGGGTGTAAAAGAATTTGGCCTGATAGATATGAGCCAGGACGAACTGGCGCAATATTATCCGGAAATGAGAAGGCTTCTGTCGCAATGCCGTTTTGCCAACTGTAAGCACATCAATGAGCCAAACTGCGCGGTGAAAGAGGCTGTTGAGTCGGGGACGGTTTCTGAGGAACGTTATCACAGCTATCTTTCTATCTGGGAGTCGGTGCAAAAAATCTGGTAATGATTTTAAGTAAATCAGGTTTTGTTTTTGCGTTGCTTGTCTGTGTGGTTATGCTTTTTTCATGTTCATCAAAAAAGAAAAAACCAGCAGTTTCCTTTTATTATTGGCGTATAGAATTCTCTTTGAAAGAAAACGAAAAAGCTACCCTGAAAGAGAATCAGGTCTCCGCCATATATCTCCGCTGTTTCGATATTGTATTTGATGAGAAACTTAAAAGAGCTGTTCCACATGCAATCGTCAGATTTAGGGATGCAGACCTGATAGTGCAAATCGTTCCCGTTATTTTTATAAAAAATCAGGTATTCCTTGAGTTGGATAGCAACAGTATTGATACACTGGCAGAGCATACTTTTTCATTGCTGGAACAAATCAATCAATCGCAACATATCAGTGCGAAAGAACTGCAGATTGATTGCGACTGGACACAAAAATCTTCGAATAATTATTTTCATTTCCTTCGTTTATTGAAGCAGAAACTGGGCGCGAAATCCAATTCATTTGCTGCTGCAAAGTTATCCGCCACCATCCGTTTACATCAGATAAAATATGCCGGCCTGCAAGGTATTCCTCCGGTGGATAAAGGCGTGTTGATGTTTTATAATATGGGTAAGATAAATGGCAGTCCGGTTAATTCTGTTTATGACAGAAAGCTTAGCCAATCTTATCTTTCCGCTTTAAATAAATATCCTTTGCCACTCGATTTTGCTTTGCCGGTTTTTGCCTGGGGTATTCATCTGCGCAAAGGCCAGGTGATTGAATTATTGAATAAAATGGATAGCAGGGATTTTGCGGATAAGAATGATTTTGTATCCAGCACTAAGCATAGATTTGCTGTGAAGCAATCGGTTTTTAAAAATGGATTTTATTTCAAAGAAGGCGATGAAATAAAAGTGGAGGAAATCGAATCGCAGGATTTTGAATCAATGGCAGATGATTTGACAGAACATTACAAGCGCCCGGTTGAGCGGCTTATTTTTTACGATTTGGATTCGATTAATATTTCACGATATGAGAAAAATATTTTCAAAAAAGTTACTGCTGATTTCTAGTCTGGTAGCAACAGTTTCTGCCGGTGTGCTGTGGGCTTGTGGCGGCGGCGACTGGGACGAATACGGTGTGTCTGCATACACACCTGAAGCTTTTGTGGATAGTGCTTACAAGCCATTCTTTTATTCGGATATGTTTTATTACGAAATGGGACACGACGTTCAGCACATTTATCGTTTCAATGATGAGGTTGTGGCAGATTGGAAAGCCTATCTGAAAAGACCGGCAGCTGATACAGAACTTCGGTTCTTTCTGCTGAAAGCCAGTCTTGGAATGGTAGACAGTGTTATTGCTAATACTGCAAAAACGCTTCCTGGTAATGTTGGAAATATGTATCTCGTGAAGGAGAAGTCGTCCCAAAAAATCGCTGCATTTTTACGTTTTCTGCATTATGCCAAAGCCAATGAAAGGTATGCTGCACCCTTCCGATACTATTGGGATTATCAGGAAGAAACTGCTCCGCTGAAGCTGGATGAGGATCAACTGAAAAACCGGGCGGCTATGGAAGTAGAAATGAAAAAGGCAAAGGATAATTTTATTGCACAGCGTTATTTTTTCCAGGTAGTGCGGGCCTGGTTCTTTGACGGAGAATTTGCTCAATGCATTTCTTTTTATGAAACCAATAAAAGTCGTTTTCCTGAGAATGCGCTTGCAGCAAGGGCTTTGAGTTATGTGGCCGGTGCTTATTACAAACAGAAAAATTACGCGCAAGCCAATTATCTTTTCAGCCGGGTTTATGATGCAGGACTTAAATTTAAGACGATTGCACATTACAGTTTTCATCCGCAGGAAGAAGCCGACTGGCAACAAACGCTGGCACTGAGTAAAAGTGTAGACGAAAAAGTTACGCTGTGGCATTTGCTGGGTATTTATTTTGATGAGGAAAAAGCAATCAGGGAAATCTACACTTTGCAACCGAAAAGCGATAAGCTGGATTTACTTTTGGCACGCCTGATTAATAAGCAGGAAATAGAGTCCAATATGGAAAGTACAGAGTATGGCAGCGGGAATTATTCACCCGCCAAAGATTCCTTAAGCAAGAATGCGCTGAGGCTGGTCTCTGAAATTGCCGAAGCGGGAAATACCTCAAAACCGTATATGTGGCAGCTTTCCGCAGGGTATTTACATTTCATCAATCAGGATTTCAATAAAGCAGCAGATTATTATCAGAAGGCACAACAAACCATGCCCGCGAATGAATTACCTCAGGCACAATTACGTTTGCTGGTGTTGATGAATCATATAGCCGGGATGAATACAATGGACAAGAAGAATGAGGATTTTTTATTGAAGGATTTGGTTTGGCTTCAATCGGTTTCCGATGGTTCGATACCACATTTCAGGTTTGCTAACGCATATGATTGGATTAAAAGAAAAATGGCCGGATTGTACAGCAGGCAAAAGGATGCCCTGCGTTCTGAATTGTTTGTTCATACCGATTCGTTTTATACAAATCCGGTAAGGGCAGCCAATCTGAAATCATTTTTGCTGAACAAAAATCTGACCCCGTTTGAGCAATACTGCAAAACAATTTATCCGATATCTGCCCGGGGTATTGCTGAATTTCAATACATCGTACTGGCTTATGAAGACAAAATTGATGCGGCATTAAAACAAGCGGATAGCACAACAGATGGCGGCGAATTGCCTGGTAATCCTTTCAATGGTAATATACAGGACTGCCATGATTGTGACCACGCAGCACCGCAAAAAGTGAAGTATACCAAAATTGGCTTGCTGCAGAAAATGCAGGAAATGAAAGACAATATTGCAGCAGGGAAAGATGTTTATAACAACAGCTTGCTGCTCGGTAATGCATTCTACAATATGACGCATTACGGAAACGCCCGTTTCTTTTATGAATGTGCGGTAATCGGCTCATACCATTATGCACCTGATGTGATTCCGAATTCTTTCAGAAAAATGCTGCTGAATCAGCGTAATGCTAAGAATTATTACAAGAAAGCCCTGACAGTTGCAGTAACTGTGGAGCAAAAGGCAAAAATGACCTACCTGATATTGAAATGTGACAGGAATGAGTGGTATAACCAGCAATATGAAAATGGCTCATTGAATGGTTGGAGTGAGGCCGGATTTCCACCACTGAACTTTGCCTCATTCATGCCTTTTAAAAATACAAAGTATTACGAAGATGTGATTGCAGAATGTGGCTTTTTTCGCAGCTATGCCGACAGTCGAAACAAATAATTCTTCACAAAAGTTATCCTTCCAGATGAATTGAAATGACGATTGAGCGGGTGCGGATCTGGTCGATAGCATTTGTCAGCTGTAGAGTCCTGTCGATGTAGATTTGGTTGATTAAACCTTCGCTGAGTTTTATTTCAGGGGAGAAAATGAAATTGGGGTAATAAAATTCAAGTCCGAAACCAAGCTCGTAACCCAGATCGACCGGTTTGAATTTCAGAAATTCATCTTTTTTGCGTGAATTGGCATTGGCAGCCATGTCGTAGTCAAATTTCATACCTGTCAAGCCATAAAAACGAAAATTCTGAATGCGGTCGCTTTTAAACTTTAACTGCAATGGCAAGTGGATGTAAATTGATTCAATGCTTTTGTCAGCGATTTCTGTTGGTTTCAACGGCTGGTTGAATTGTAATCGCTTTTCGGCAAATGAAATAGATGGGATCAGTCGCAAGTCGACAAATTTGCTAAGGCGAAGATTCCCCATAATCCCGAGGTTGAAACCTGAGCCCCAGCCAGGCTGAATATTCATAAATGTATCTGTATTGGCAAAAGCTTCCGAATATTTGATGCGGTAGCGCGACTGGTTAAAGCCAAATGTCAGACCAAAATAATAGGCTTTAGTATCATGGTCTTCCATATTTAATAAACGCGTTTGGGCATTCAGCTCCGGCACGGATGAAAGACAAAACAAGCAGGCAAAAATATATTTATAGTAAAGGCGCATAAATTGTACTCTATCTTTAACGTAGCACGAAGATATATTATTTTCATCCGGGTACATTTTTTAATTGTTTACTTCTTTTTAAAAAATATGTGAATCTTTCATTTTTGTTTGCCCTCATCCTGTAATTTTGCGCCCCTATGGAAAATCAATTGACCAACGAACAATTAATTGCAGCAGCGCAGCAGTTTGGATCACCTCTGTATGTTTATCATGCAGAGAAGATATCTGAACAATATAATAAGCTGGTTGATGCATTTAGCGGACATCCCACCCGGTTTTTTTATGCCTGTAAGGCACTGACCAACATCAACATACTGAAGCATCTCAAGTCATTAGGTTCTAATCTTGATTGCGTAAGTATCAATGAAGTAAAGCTGGGATTGAAGGCTGGTTTTGAACCAAAGGAAATCCTTTTTACACCCAATTGTGTTGCTTTTGATGAAATAAAAGAAGCTGTTACGTTAGGGGTAAACATCAATATTGACAGCATTTCTATGCTGGAATTATTCGGAAATTATTACGGAGATTCCTATCCGATTTGCATTCGTATCAACCCGCATATTGAAGCTGGTGGCAATTATAAAATATCCACCGGTCACATCGACAGTAAATTTGGCATATCCATCCATCAGATTCGCCATATCGTACGTGTGGTAAAAACTACCAAACTGCATATACAGGGTTTGCACATGCATACAGGTAGCGAGATTAAAGATATTAACGTTTTTCTGCAGGCGCTTGAGGTTTTACTTTCAGTAGCAGAGCATTTTACAGAACTGGAATTTCTGGATCTCGGAAGTGGTTTTAAAGTTCCTTACAAAGACGAAGACCGCGAAACAGATATTAAGTCCCTGGGGCAAAAATTAAATGTAGCCATCAAGGAGTTTGAGAAAGAATACGGGAAACCATTGGAAATATGGTTTGAACCGGGTAAATACCTTGTGAGTGAATGTGGTTATTTTGTAGTAAGTGCTAATGTTATCAAACAAACAACTGCAACTGTTTTTGTGGGTGTAAACTCAGGTTTCAACCATTTAATCCGTCCTATGTTTTATGATTCATACCATCGCATTTCCAATATTTCCAATCCAAATGGCGCAGAACGTATTTATACCGTAGTTGGGAATATTTGTGAAACAGACACTTTCGCCTGGGACAGAGTTTTGAACGAAGTACGCGAAGAAGATTATCTTGTATTTCATAATGCCGGAGCCTATGGCTTTGAGATGAGCAGTAATTTTAATTCGCGCCTGAAACCAGCAGAAGTGATGGTTAAGGATGGCAAATTCAGTCTTATCCGCAAGCGGGAAGTTTTTGAAGATTTACTGGCAGGACAAGTAGTCGGAGAATAAATAGTACGCAATAAGAAACAGCTATCCGGTTCCGGATGGCTGTTTCTTTATTTGGGCAAAACGTAATATTCATATGCAGTAGAATCGTTGAATTTGAAATACTGGTTATGAAATTCCTTATAGGCGAATATTCCCCACGGTGTAATAAATTTTTTATCTTCCTTTATTGCCCAGCCAAATTCGAAATCCGGCCTCTCAATGATGATGGATCTGGTTTCATTTTCCTCCATTGTAGACAGCAGCCAGAATTCATAACAACTGCCCCAGGTTTTTAATAGAATATCATCCGGCATATTGTCTGTCCGGACAATTAATTTTTTGCGTGGCAGATTGTTTGTGCTCTTCAGCAACTCTCTGTTCCAGTTCAACCGGGTTGTATACATTTTATGTGTTTCGTAAATCCGAATTAAGGATACCAGTAACCCCAATGCAACTATAGCAACTGCGAGTGGTTTCATTTTTATGGAAGGAAAAATGTCAATCGTTAATGGCAGGGCAACAAACATTCCCAGCAACAGGTATTGATTTTCCAGATAGAACTGATCTGATCCGTGTGGATAGGTAATGTTCACAATAAATGCGTAGCCAAAACAAAAGCAATTTACCAGTACAAGCTTTAAGTATATCTTATTTTTGATGTAGAAGAAGTTGACTGCAAGAAAACCAATCAGCAACAAATAGTAATCGTTTATGAGATAGTGTAGCAGATTTTTATTAGAGGTTAAATTGATCAAATTCGGGAAGAAGGTAACGATGTTTTTTAATCCGCCCAGTGCTTGTGTATCGTAATTAGTCCGGAAAAATATAGCCTTAAAAAGAACAAACGTGAAATAAATTGAAAATGAAATCGCAATAATTTTCCATTTCTCCCGGTAAGTAATAGCGAGAAATGCCATTGAAAAAGTAACGGCGAAAATCATTAATGGATGGGTAAAACAAACAAGCAATAGAAGCATACTTGCCCACAACCAGTAGGCTGGTTTCAAGCCTTTTGATAGTGTATTATCCAGGTAGCCCAGGTAAAGGAATAAGAAAGCTGCAGCCTGTGGTAATTCGGATTGCGCCCAATAAAATGTATGCGCTGTGATAATTATGCCGAAAATAAGATAAGCCAGGGCTACCCTGGCATTCTTCTGAATCAACAGAATGCTAATAAATGTGCTTGCATAAAGGATAATAAAAGAACAAGAATATAAAATGGCTATTGTGCTTAGCGAACAATCAAACTTCGAAGCAAGCAGAGGAAATGCCTGCGTTGCTATTGCTCCGAATCTGCTGTTTTGAATCGCAAACGTATGATCTTTCAGAATATTAAAAAGATGGTAGGCAATGTCTAAAAAAGCAGTTCTTTCTTTATAAAACAAAACTGCCCCCAACAGCAAAAAAGAATAGGTACAAATTCCAAGTATTAGTATGCTCTTTTTATTCATTCAATGCAGTTGTGTTCCACCAGTTATTCTGCAATAATAAAATTATTATGGAAAAGCAACCATTTTTACTTTGCTTCTTTCTTCCAGTCGTCTCTGTGTTTGCGCAAGGGATGATGTTTCGACTTACTGAATATCATTTGTCCGTTGTCTTTTCCTTTTCTTAATTCGGCTCGTTCTTCCGGAGATAATTTCAGAATGGAAGCACATTCCTCAGAGCAGCAACCATCATATTTTTCGGCACAGGTCGGGCATTGTATAAAAAGTAAGTGGCAACCTTCATTTTTACAATTGGTATGTGTGTCGGCTTTGGTGCCACATTGGTGACATTCTGCAATCACATCATCAGTAATCCTTTCACCCAAACGCTCGTCAAAAACAAAATTCTTCCCTTTAAACATTAATGGCAATCCTTCCTGCTTTGCTTTATTGGTATACTCAATAATGCCGCCTTCTATATGATACACATTCTGAAATCCCTGGTGAAGCATGTAGGCGCTGGCTTTCTCGCAACGGATACCACCGGTGCAGTACATCACAATGTTCTGGTCTTTTTTATCAGCCAGCATTTCGGCAGCCATGGGTAATTGCTGACGGAAGGTGTCTGAAGGAATTTCGATTGCTTTTTCAAAATGGCCTACTTCGTATTCATAATGGTTGCGCATGTCAACCACAATCGTGTCCGGTTTGGATAGCATATCATTGGCTTCGGCAGCTTTCAGGTATTTTCCTTTATTCGCCATGTCGAATGTTGGATCGTCAATACCATCCGCCACTATTTTTTCCCGCACTTTCATCCGCAAAACCCAGAATGATTTTCCATCATCATCCACAGCCACATTTAAACGGATTCCATTCAAGGCAGGATCGGCAGCGTAAAGTGCTTTTACAAAAGCTTCATAGTTGGCAGAAGGAACACTCATCTGAGCATTAATGCCTTCATTCGCAATATAAATGCGGCCAAATACTTTTAAACTTTCAAACTGAAGAAATAGATTGTCGCGAAATGCCTGTGGCTCGGCGATATAGAAATATTGGTAGAACGAAACTGTAGTACGTGGCTCTGTTTCTTCATAGAGGCGACGCTTCAATTCTTCGTTCGAAATCCGGTTGTGTAACACGCGCATAGTGAACCTTCCTTTTTCGTTTTTTAAGAATGCGCAAAGATATTTATTCTTTAAGAAATTAAAAACTTTTGAAGAGATTTACCGTCAGATTATCAGGGCAAAGCTCCAGGAGTCTGGCAACAGAAAGTCCGGATACAGGATGAATAAGCTCCGGGCTGATTGCATTTAATGGTACCAGCACAAATCGGCGGTTCTGGATTTCCGGATGAGGGATGCACAGGTTTCCAGTATTTATCACTTCATTATTAAAAAACAACATGTCAATATCAAGGGTTCTCTGACCCCAGTGTTCGTTTCGCTGGCGTCCAAGCTGGTTTTCGATTTGTTGTGTTTGTTTTAAAATTTCAAATGGTCCCTGGTTTGTGTGCACTTCGATAGCCTGATTCAAAAAATTGGGTTGGTCTGTTTTGCCCCATGCGGCAGTTTCATAAACAGGGGAAACTGCAATGACAGCACCGATTTTCAGCTTAATTAATGCGTGAGCTGATTGCAGAATTTGTTCCGTATTTCCCTGGTTTCCGCCCAGCAACAGATATAGTTTATTCACCGATTTATTACCGATTTTATTTGCTGCGAAGGTATAAACAATGATACCTTTGTTTTTCAAAAATAAAATACAGCACTCAATATGAAACAATTTTTCAAAATGTTCTTTGCTTCCCTGCTCGGCGTCATTGTGGCCAGTGTGGTAATCGTAGGATTATTTATCGGAGCTATTGTAGGACTTGCTACCAAAGCGGTATCCAGCAGTTCTCCCGAACCCAAAACTGTAAAAGAAAACAGTCTTTTAAAACTGGACCTCAGCCAGTCCTTCCATGAGCAGGGTGAAGTCAATTCTTTCTCCTTTATGGGTTCTGATGGCGCATCGGAAGCCGGTGTGTATGAAATAACCAAGGCTATGGAAGCTGCCGGAAAAGATGATAAGATTAAAGGTTTGCTCATCAAGATGGCACCAAGCCCGAACAGCTTTGCAACGCTACAACAAATCCGCGCTTCAATAGCAGCCTTCAAAAAGTCCGGTAAATTTGTATATGCTTATGGCGAAAGCGTTACTCAGGGCGCATTGTACGTTGGTTCGGTAGCAGACAGTATTTTTGTTAATCCGGCAGGCGATGTGGAATTGAAAGGGTTGACCAGTAGTCTTACTTTCTTTAAAAACACTTTGGCCAAGCTGGAGGTAGAACCTGAAATCTTTTATGCCGGAAAATTTAAAAGTGCCACTGAGCCTTTCCGCGCGGATAAAATGAGCGATGAAAATCGTAAGCAAATTGCAGCTATACAAGGTGATGTGTGGGCTGAAATGCTGACTGCTGTGGCGGGTCACGCACAC
>DLGS01000400.1:3924-5238 GCA_002482815.1 Bacteroidetes bacterium UBA7688 | reverse complement strand
CATCAAAAGCCGCCAGAAACTGGATATTTTCGATTATGAACGCCCGGTGGGCATTCAGATTTTTGGTGGAGATGAAGAGGCGATGGCGCTTTCAGCCAAAATTGTGGATGCTACGCAGCCGGATTTACTGGATATCAACTTCGGTTGCCCGGTAAAAAAAGTAGTCTGTAAAGGTGCCGGTGCTGCTGTGCTGAAAGATATTGACCTGATGGTGCGCCTGACCAAAGCCTGTGTGAATAATACAACTTTGCCGGTTACAGTGAAAACACGCCTGGGTTGGGACGATAATTCTAAAAATATTGAAGAAGTCGCAGAACGATTACAGGATGTGGGCATTGCTGCCTTAAGCATACATGGGCGTACAAGAGCACAATTATATAAAGGTGAAGCCGACTGGACTCTGATTGCAAAAGTGAAAAACAATCCGCGCATCAAGATACCCATCTTTGGAAATGGTGATATCGACAGTCCGCAAAAAGCAAAAGAATACAAAGAAAGATATGGCGTGGATGGAATCATGATTGGTCGCGCTGCGATTGGGTATCCCTGGATTTTCCGTGAGGTAAAACATTACATGGCTACCGGCGAAATTCTTGATCCGCCTACCATCCAGGAGCGACTGGCAGCCTGTCGCAAGCATCTTGATGGCTCGATGAAATGGAAAGGTCCCGGACTGGGAATGCTGGAAATGCGCCGCCATTATGCCAATTACCTTCGTGGTTTATCGCATGTCAAAGAATTTCGCAATCGCCTGGTGACTACTTTGGAGGTTGAAGAACTCTATGGGATTCTGCAGGAAGTGGAAGACAGATACACTGCGATTGAGCATTAATAATTGAACATTAAATATTAAACATTGAATAAGAATCCTGCCTTTCTGCAACCCGGTTCCACTATTGGTATAACCTGTCCTTCGGGCTACGTGTCTGCCGAAAGAGTGGAATATGCAACAGTTGTTTTAGAAAAATGGGGATTTAAAACCCGTTTGGGGAAAACGGTGGGCAATGAGTTTCATTATTTTTCGGGCGACGATGCCACAAGGCTTGCTGACTTACAGGAAATGCTGGATGAACCAACCATTGATGCCATCCTGATGGGACGTGGCGGATATGGACTCAGCCGGATTATTGACCGGATAGATTTTACAAAATTTGTAAAACATCCAAAATGGATTTGTGGTTTCAGTGACATCACGGTCTTACATAGCCATATTCATGCACAATTTGGTATTCCTACCATTCATAGTGTAATGTGTGGTGCTTTCAAACCCGAAACAGCAGAATCGGATTATATACTCAGCCTGCGCAAAGCCTT
>DLGS01000400.1:0-3839 GCA_002482815.1 Bacteroidetes bacterium UBA7688 | reverse complement strand
GCGCAAAGCCTTGACAGGTGAAGGTTTAAGGTATAACATCGCTGAGAGCCCATACAACAGACTTGGTGAAACTACTGCTGAGATTGTTGGGGGAAACCTGGCTATGTTGGCTCATCTTACTGGTTCCGTTTCGCAAATTGACACGGATGGTAAAATTCTGTTTATAGAAGATATCGGGGAACACCTTTATCATATTGACCGGATGATGCTGAACCTTAAACGCTCCGGTCAGCTCAGTAAGCTGAAAGGTCTTCTGGTCGGTAGCTTTACTGATATCGAAGACACAGACCGTCCTTTTGGTCAGACATTGGAACAGATCATTGCTGATAAAGTCAAAGAATATAATTTCCCAGTTGCCTTCAACTTTCCCTGCGGCCATGATGAAGTGAATTATACTTTAGTACTGGGTGCAGATTATCAGTTTACAGTAAATGAAAACGGTGCAGAATTGAGTCTGCATGTAGCTATGTTATAGCAGCCATTGTCTTCCTGTTTTTATCTTTTCTTAAATACGAGTTTTATCGTATTGCCTGCAGCATTCATCGGGAGTAGTTTTGTGTATTCTTTACACTTAAATAATTCCGAAATGAAAAAACTGCTATGCTTATTGACAGGCTTGATTGCCTTGTCCTTTACAACGGCAAATGCCCAATGGAGCCAGATTGGCTATATGGTCACTTCTGCCAACGATACGGCCAAAGGGTCTCACCAGTTCAGGGGCTTTGGTACGACAATGTATTGCGCTACCGCTAAAGGCCTTTACCAAAGCGGTGATAACGGAAACACATGGAATGACCTCACTTATACAGCTGGTGTTACTGCAGGAAGGGATATCTATTCAGTCTTTAAAGCTTCCAACGGACATGTATTTGCAGGTTCAGACAATCGCATGTTCAAGAGTACAGATGGTGGTAGCACCTGGACCTGGATCAGCAATTTGCCCGATTCTGCAACTTATTATGATGTGGTGGAACAGGGTAGCAATATGCTTGTATCAATGGCTAAAGGTTCGGCATATGGTGTTTTTTATTCTGCCGATTTTGGTAGTACATGGACGGCAGCCACCGGAATTACCAGCAATGTCAGAAGCTTTTTTGCAGATGGCACTACCTTATATCTGGGTGGAACTGCGAATGGTGTTTATAAAAGTACAGACAATGGCCAGACCTGGACCATTGCAGGTACAGGCTTTCCGGCCAGTGCAGGCATCTGGAATGTGATGCGTTCCGGAACCAAATTATTCGCCAACTCTGTAAGCGGTGTCGGTTTGTTCGAAAGCAGTGATAACGGGGCTACATGGACGGCGACTGCTGCCAGTACTTTTACAGGATTCTGCCAGGTGTTCTCTATTACACAAAGTGGTCCGATGATGCTCGCCAGTAACGATGGCGCCTGCAATCCCGGTGGATTATCTTCTATCAGGATGTCGTCGGATGGGGGAGTCACCTGGAGCAATTTTCTCACCGGAACAACAACACCAAATTATTATCCTGTATTGGGACGAAATGCATTAGGAACTTCATTTTTTACAAAGAAAGGAAATGGCGCAGAAGCTTACCGTTATGAACTGACAACCGCCATCGCAGAAAAATCAGTGGACACCGAACCTTTCACAATTTTCCCTAATCCTGCAAAGACTTTGCTCAATATTACAGGAAATGAAAACCAGCAAACCGTGCAGTATGCTTTGTATAACCTTTACGGTGCTGTTATAAAAAGCGGAACATTCAAAGGAAGTAACTACACGATGGATGTGAATGGATTTGCAGCAGGTTATTATGTGTTGAAGCTGCAAAGCGATGAGCAGCATACGACATTGAAAGTGGTGATTCAGTAAAATGAACTTTCACTTCAATCTTTCATTCTATTGATGGTAAGATTAATATTTTTTCCTCTTTTTTAAAATCAAATTCTCTTCTTATGAATTGTAAAAATGTCTTATTTGGCCTCCTGCTGGCCGCTTCCTTTTCAGGAACAACTAAAGCAATCGCTCAATCTTCTAAATCGGCTTACGTCTATCAATTACAAATGAACGATAGTCTCGATGTATGGAACGATGGTCAATGGCTGGAAATGGAAGACCGCAAAGCGTATAAAACCAAGCTCTATGTGTACAACAAATGCAAAGGGCATCGTGGTGCCACCGGTAAGTTTGTCATTGATTTTCGCAACAAAGGTCCCAAGGACATTGTTGCCTGGGTGATGCTGGTGCCGGGAGGTAATGAAAAATACAAACTGGAACCCAACAATGCAGCCCGTATATCGCTGAAGCCAGGTGAAAAAGAATCCAAATACCTGGAGTTAAGGGGTTGCTGGGGCAAGAAGGGGAAAGACGATCAGCAAAAATGTAAATCCTGCGAACCCAAACTGGTGTTTTATGAACTGAATATTTTGTAGCTAAAACGCATTGGTATTACAAATAAAAAGCGCATCGGTTGATGCGCTTTTTGTATGAAACATTTATCGTAAGCTTGTCGAAATAAAGGGTTCAGACCAATAAATTTATTTCCGGAGTTATTTGTGTCCAAGATTTAATTGTTTCATTTCAAAGAAACACTTTTCACAGATTAATTTTATTTTGGCAAAGGCTTCTGATCTGTCATTCCACTCACCTTCAATTTGCCTTACCTTTTCACATTCAAAACACCAGGCCTGAAAATCCTCCTCGTCATCCAGCTCCATATTTTCCACAGATTCAAATGGTTCTTCGAAACCAACAACAGTTTTATTATTGAGATGCTGGCAGACAAAAGCTCTCCTCATGGATTGATGTTCACCACATTCTACATATTTATCCTCCTTGTTCCCGACCGGTTCTTGTTCATTATTTTTCATTGCTTGATAATTTATCGCTTATTGTTTACCGAACTGCGCACAATCACCACCACACAAAAAATAACGGTGAGCAGATAAACTACCGATAAGGCAGGTTTTTCAACAGTTAAATTCTGAAAGTCGATTTGCTTATACAAGGCCACGCCAACGATGATAGCGATGATTCCGGGAATAAAGGGAAAGCCTTTCTTCATATCTCAAAAGGGTTTAGAGTAATAAGCCGTGAAAGTAACATTTCTTAATCGAAGGCGCAATGCCGGCTACCATTAATTTCGACAGATACGTACTAAAAGGCCTCTCCGGTAAAGAAATAAAAGCCGAAGCCATCTTTGGTGGCTCCTACATCCAGACGGATGAAAATGTCTTTTTTAGGAAAAAGCAAGTAACGGATACCCGCCCCGCCGGCAAGCCTGAAATGGTCGGCCTCGAAACTACCCAAAGTGGGCGCCACCGCTGCCGTACCGCCAAATACAGCCGCACCAATTCTTTTACTGAATCCGAAGGGTAACCAGCGGTATTCTGCCTGTGCGGCCAGCATATTTTTATCGCGGTAGCGACCATAATAATAACCGCGCATCATCACCTCTCCGCCCATCAGAGCCATTTGATTGAAAGGCACTTCGCCTGTGTAGAAATTGCCGATAAACTGCAGAGCCAATACATTGTTTTTTCTTAGCGGTTTGTAGTAGCGTGCATCAATATTTATTCCCGTAAAATCTAAAGCACTGCCCAGTCTGTTGCTGTAAAGCAGGAACCCCAATTCCCCAAAAAAGCCCTTACGCACATTCAATACGTTATGACGGTTGTCGTACACCAAGGCTGCACCCAGACCAAGGTTGGCTGAACCGCCCGTGCCTGCTGGAATTTCAATATTGGGTTGATTGACGTGTGTAGCAAAAGTGGTGCGGTATAGGTTTTGGTAATCCAGCTCGGGACCAAGGAAAATGTTGTGGCCAATCTTCCGGAGCACCCTTTGCCTGAAAATAAAATAGATGGCATCGATA
>DLGS01000396.1:3771-12736 GCA_002482815.1 Bacteroidetes bacterium UBA7688 | reverse complement strand
CATCCTCTGCGGAAGTACGCCACTTGAGGCTCATATTTGAGTACAATATTTAATCTTGAATCAGTCTCATTGCCAACTAATTTTTTTTCAAATCCCACAAATTGGGGTGATGATATATTGATAAAATAGCTGTCGATTTTATTATTTGGAAATCCAATTTCAAAGCACCCATCCTTGTCTGTAAAGGTTTCGTAAAGAAGTTTGTTCCCATCTGTAATTTTAACCGAAACGGATTGCATAGCGTAACCAAGTTCAGTTTCAATAAGACCAATCAATTTCCTATGCGCTACTACCTTTTTAATCGGCAGCTTTCTAAATGATTTTACCGGAGCTCTCTTTTGAGCAGAGGTATCTTGAACTGAAGCCACTAATAAAACAAAGGCTACAACAACAATTCTTATACCATTAGAGTAATTGACGGGCATGATTAAAAACTTAAAATCAGAATTAAATAATGTTTTGTAAAAATTCGGATCGTGTCGAATATATCTTAACTCACCCATTTAGGAGAATTGCCAACAAATAGAATTAAAAAAAATTAATACCGCTTCTTTTTTCTTCGGTTTAATTCTTTCATTTCAATAACATTATGCATACCGACTTTTATTAGTTGGTCGTTCGCAATTTTTTGCCGTTTATTAATGAGATATATGTCAACTTTTGACCAAAAATCACTTTTACTTATCTCTTTGCGATATGGATGCATAGCTCTTTGAGAATCGATAACTAAATAATACTTTTCATTAGGTTCAGGTAAAAAGTCAAATTCAAAACATCCATCCTTGTCGGTAAAAACCTTATTAATTTCCGCTCCTAAACTATTCTGTATGCAAACAGATAAAGATGGTATCTCAATACCTTTGCTATCTCTGACCATTCCAAATAGTTTTATATTCGAATTTGAATTCTGAATCATTAAATTTTTAGAAGGGGAAATTGGTTTCTTACTCTGAGAAAAAGCTTCAGCAGAAAAAAACAAGCTGAAACCCAATGCCGCTGCGGCTATTTGGCCCGAGCAATTATTTCGCGGCTGTTTAGCAATTGGTTTATTTAACTGAAGATCGAGAAATTTACCACATACAGCTTCGTTTTTATTGGAGAAAAAATGACCTAATTCCTCCTCACTCCAATTTGTAAAATCCCAGACAGTCGTGCTGCAATGATTACAAAACTTACCATTTCCGACGGTTTGCATATCATCAAGATTTGCATCACAAGGTGTTTGAACAGCTATTTTAATTGAATTTCTACTCACTAAAGTGAATTTTGCCTTTCAAATGTAAAGCAAAATCATCAGGTCTTTCATACTTACCTAAAAATAAAGCTTCTGAAAAACATTCACCCAAAGATGCTTTTTGAGTGCATCGTTCGCAGCAATCTGATCAAGTGAAAAGCTGGGCATCCATTGCGCCCCGTCAAAATGATTGACTTCGTTGGGAACCATCATGGCCGAAATGCCGAGCTGAGCCGGCAAAATGCCCAATAACAAAACTTTGCTGGCTTTGGAGAATTCCCGCAATTGGTGCCAGGCGATTTTTTCCTCGGCGCCCAGTTTGATTACCTGGTAATGTTCATCCGTGAGTTTGCAGGCGCCAAGCATTCTCAGCAGTTGTGTTTCTTCGGCACTACCCGATTCAAAATGTGCACTGATGACCAGGGTATCCTTTTCTTTCAGCGCCCCTGCTTTTGCCGTTTCCCAAAATCCATCTATAGTGTGCGAAACAATAGGAGCCTTAAAAATATTGGGGAGTACATTTTCCATAAATCAGATATTAAAAAAATAACGCTCGAAACAAGTCCTGAAAAAACCGTTTCTTTGCGCCAAAATTAGTTTTTATCCCTCACATATATTGAGTCAAACAAACAATATGGCGTTCGAAATTAAAGTTAATAAAATAGCACAAAGCAGAATCAATGAATTTGATCAAAACAACATTCAGTTCGGTCGTTTATATTCCGATCACATGTTGATAGCGCATTATGAAGATGGCGCCTGGGGCAATCCTGAAATCGTACCTTATGGTAATTTGAGCCTTAGCCCGGCAACTACTTTTATGCACTATGGCCAGGCTATTTTCGAAGGGGTAAAAGCTTACAAAGACGCAGACGGCAATGGTCGGATTTTCCGCCCTGAAGACAACTGGAAGCGTATGAACAAATCGGCTGAGCGTATGGCTATGCCTGATGTTCCGAAAGAAATTTTTGTGGAAGGGATGAGAAAACTGATTGAATTGGATCAGGCCTGGATTCCTTCTGAATATGGTTGCTCTCTTTACATCCGTCCTTTTATGATTGCTACGGATGAGTTTGTAGGCGTTCGCCCGGCCACAAAATTCACGTTCATGATTATTACCAGTCCTGCTGCAGCCTATTACAGCAAACCGGTTTCTATCTATGTTCAGGATGAATTTGTACGCGCCTTCCCTGGTGGAATCGGAATGACCAAAGCTGCAGGTAACTACGGCGCTTGTATGTATCCGGCTCAGCAAATTCAAAAAATGGGCTACGATCAGATTTTGTGGACAGATGGTTTTGAACATAAATATGTTCAGGAAATCGGCACCATGAACGTTTTCTTTGTGATTGGCGATAAAGTCATTACGCCGGATTTGTTGGCAGGAACAATTCTTGCCGGTGTAACCCGCGACAGTGTGATTACCTTGTTGAAAGAAAAAGGGATTATTGTAGAAGAACGCCCGATTTCTATCGACGAAATAGAAACTGCCTATAAAAACGGAACCTTAAAAGAGGCTTTCGGAACCGGAACCGCTGCTTCTGTGGCGCCAATCGGCAAACTTACCTTCCATACAGATGTGATGCAACTTCGCCCTGTAGAAGAGTGGGAAACCATGAACTGGATAAAAACCACACTGGATGATATCCGTTATGGCCGTACCAAAGATAAACACGGCTGGATTTTGAGCATTTAATAAAATATCTTTTTGATAAAAGTGCTTTTGCAAGTTGCAAAAGCACTTTTTTTTGCCCGAAAATTACCTGATCGGAAAGTAGTTTTACCCTATATTTGACCTGTGCAATTTCTCTATCCCCTTTTCCTGCTTGCAGGACTTACATTGCTCATTCCCATTCTGATTCACCTGTTCAATCTGCGCAGGTACAAAACTGTTTTTTTTCCGCACACCCGTTTTCTCAAAAGCCTTCAGCTGCATTCGAGAAAGCAATCGCAGGTTCGCTATAAATGGCTTTTAGCAGCGAGGTTATTATTTCTTCTTTTCCTGATTGCTGCATTTGCACAACCTTACTTTGCTTCTAAAAAAGAGGCGACACAACAAAGCAGCACCATGGCCATTTTTGTGGATAATTCGCAAAGCATGTCTTTGAAAAACGGGCAAAGAAGCCTGTTTGAAATTGCTAAGGAAAATGCACTTCATTTAGTGCAATCGGGTACAGGAAAATTCCTGATTCTAAGTAATGATAAGCCTTTCAGCTACAAACCTGTCAACCGTCAGCAAGCGATTGATGCGATCAATAAATTAAGCCTTTCCCCGGTTTCAAAAACAAGCAACCAGGTATTGAGTGAGCTTCAAAGTATGATTCAGGGCGACGAAACCGAACAGGCAGACCTTTATTATATCTCCGATTTTCAGCAAAATGCCTTTGCAAGTACTCCCGATGAAACCTTAGTGAAAAACATTCATTTCAATGGTGTACAAATAGAACAGGCTGAACCTCAAAATGTATATATCGATACTGCCTTTTTCGAGACGCCTGTGTTGCAAACTGGTCAAAGCAATAAATTAATCGTCCGCACCAAATATTTTGGTAAAAAACCGGAAGCTACCACAGTGTTACAATTAAGCGTTGCCGGCAATGTAAAAAGCGCCGCCACACCTGTTTTCAACGAAAATAAAGAACATTACGACACACTTTCTTTTCAGATTAACGATGCAGGATGGCAAAGAATTTTGCTGACACTCAATGATGCAAATGTTCGTTTTGACGATACATTTTCCATTGCAGCACGCAGTACACCGGACTTATCGGTTTTGCTGTTAAACGAATCGAATCCGAATGTATTTATTCAGGCGGCACTACGTTCGTATGGAGGATTTAAAGTGACAGAACAAAGCACCAATGCTGTGCCACAGGATCTGAGCAGTTATAATTTAATATTATTGAACGGATTGACACGACTCGACGAATCGCTGGCAAATGTTCTCCTGAAAACATTGCAGAACGGACAAAATGTAGCGCTTTTCTTTGGAGAAAATGCAAACAAAGAATCCATCAATGCAGGCCTTAAAAAATTAAGTGATTTACAAATTGCCGGATTTGATACAGCTGCACAAACGGTGACAGCAGTACAAAGTGAAAACCGGCTGGTGAAGGATATGTTTGAGCGCATGCCGGATAATGTGCAATTGCCTTATACGCAAAACCATTATCAGATTAAAGCCGGATTGAGCGCTAACCAGCAATCGATTTTCAGTTTCAGGAATGGCGATCCTTTTTTTGCTGTTTATAGTCCGTTTAAAGGGCAATTATATCTATGTGCTACAACTCCTGATGCTCAAAACGGTAATTTCCAATCCAGCTACTTCTTTGTTCCGTTTTTATACCAAATGGCCAGCCTGGCCAAAGGCAACAGTATTTTCGCTTTATCGGCAGGGCAAAAGCAAGCTATTTACATTAACCAAAAAGCTGAAAATGAGCGTGAACTTCTCCATATAAAATCAGAAAATCTGGATGTCATTCCACCCCAAAGAGCTGAAGGCATGGGAGTACAGGTTTTTGCGGGCGAAGTCACGCAAAAAGCCGGTTTTTATACGATTACTTCCGGACAAGACGACAGCACGATTATTGGCGTGAATATGAACAGGAATGAAAGTAACCTGGCAGTCTGGACGCAAAGCGAATTGAAAAAAAACTGGTCGGGGAAAGATATAAAATGGCAATTAGCTGATGCAGAAAATAAAGCACTGAACGCAAAGCAACAATCGGCCTTTCCGCTGTGGAAACTTTGTAGTATTTTAGCGCTCTTAATGCTGGGAGTTGAAACCTGGCTTTTGAGTAAAAATCTCAGGAAACAAAACACAATTACTTCTTAATATTATTTTATGACAATACTGATTCGCGGAGCAAAAGTGATAGATGGTTCATCACCACATCATTTAGATACCGTTGATATTTTTATTGAGAATGGTATTGTTCAATCCATTGCCAAAAAGCTTGAAAAACAAGCTGATACTGTTATAGAAGCTGAAGGTTTGCACATCAGCAATGGCTGGACTGATATTTTTGCTGATTACCGCGAGCCTGGTTTTGAACATAAAGAAACAATCGCTTCCGGCCTTGCCTCAGCTGCTGCCGGTGGATTTACGGCAGTATTGACTGTTCCGAACACCAATCCCACTGTCTGTTCAAAGTCTGTTGTACAATATATCCTGAAACAAGCAGAAGGAAATGCCGTTTCAGTTCATCCGATCGGTTCAATTTCAAATAATATTGAAGGGAAAAATCTGGCAGAAATGCTGGATATGCATACCCATGGAGCAGTTGCATTCAGTGATGGCTGGAAACCGATTCAGAACGCCAATCTGATGCTGAAAGCATTGGAATATGTAAAAGCATTTGACGGGACCTTAATAGAAATCCCATGCGATGCCACCCTGTCATCGGGCGGATTAATGCATGAAGGTATTGAAAGCACACAATTGGGCATGCCGGGAATTCCATCATTGGCTGAAACGTTGCATTTGCACCGCAACATTGAACTGCTACGCTATACCGACTCTAAATTGCATATTACCGGAATATCCTGTGCAGAATCGGTTACAATGATCAGGAATGCAAAAGCTGATGGATTGAATATCACTTGTTCAGTAACACCTTACCATCTGGCTCTGAATGATGAAATCATGCGCACTTATAATTCCGCTTATAAAGTAATGCCACCTATCCGTACCGAAAATGACCGCAAGGCTTTAGTAGAAGGTTTGAAAGATGGCACTATAGACTGTATTGCAGCGCATCACCGTCCACAGGAATGGGATGCGAAAGCAAAAGAATTTGAATACGCTTCTGACGGGATGAATGTGCAGGAAAACACTTTTGCCATTTTGTACAATACAGTAAAAAATGAAGTTCCGCTGGAACGTCTTGTTGATGCCTTAAGCCAAAAGCCCAATGAGATTTTTGATCTGAACAAAGGATCTGTTAAAGAAGATGATGCAGTAGATTTCACTTTATTTTCAACAGCAGAACAAACCAATTTAAACGGCTTAAAATCTAAGTCTGCCAACAATCCTTTCCTGAACAAGGAACTTGCAGGCAAAGTGATAGGAATTTTAAAAGGTAATCAAGTAATTTTGAACAATTAAACAACCAATATGAGCCAGATTTTCGAAGTAAAAAGCAGTGAATCCAATGAACCGTTCAACCGCTTTGCCATTCCTGTGCGGTATGGTTTGATGGTAGGATTTATCCTGATGTTCCTGACGACAGTGACATTTCTGTATATTATGAAATGGAATTTCTGGGCATTTAGTGCCGCAGGCTTTATGATGTTTGTAATACCGGTAATTTTTTATGGTGTTGCTGCTGCTAAACAAAAAAAGGAGATGGGAGGTCAGATAGTTTTAAAAGATGCTTTCCAGGCAATATTTGTTGTTATCCTGATTTCACAGCTGATCAGTGGCATTTACGGATTAATTTATATTAAATACATTGACCCTGAATGTATGGTGAGAATGAAAGAAACAATGCTCGAGTTTTTTGAAAGCATGAAAAATATGTCTCAGGAAAGTATTGACCAGCAAATGAAAAACATGGATGAGCAAATTGATGGCAGCACCAAACCTTCCATTTTACTTTACAGCACCGCAAAATCAATTATTATTCATAGTATTTTTGGCTTTATTGCTGCATTAATTGTGAGCAGAAAAAAACCGGTTGAACAACACTAATTTACCCTTAGCCCTAGCTAGCTTTTATGGCGATTGACCTATCAATAGTAGTTCCTTTATACAATGAAGACGAATCCCTGCCGGAATTGATGGCCTGGATTGATAAAGTGTGTACCGAAAATAATTTTAGCTACGAAGTTATTATGGTAGATGATGGCAGTAGCGACGATAGCTGGAATGTGGTACAGTCGCTTTCGCAAAAATACACAACCGTAAAAGGCATTAAATTTCAAAGAAATTACGGAAAAAGTGCAGCCCTGAATGAAGGTTTTAAGGCTTCAAAAGGTGCCGTTATTATTACTATGGATGCAGATTTGCAAGACAGTCCTGATGAAATCCCTGAGCTGTACGCCATGATTCAAAGTGGTAATTTTGACTTGGTAAGCGGTTGGAAAAAGGTGAGATATGACAATGCTGTTACCAAGAATTTACCTTCAAAACTATATAATGGTGTCAACAGGATGATTTCCGGCATTCAGTTGCACGATATGAATTGCGGCCTGAAAGCTTATCGGAAAAAAGTAGTGAAGAGCATTGAGGTTTATGGAGAAATGCACCGGTTCATTCCTGTAATTGCCAAACAAGCCGGCTTTCCAAGAATCGGAGAAAAAGTAGTGCAGCATCGTCCAAGAAAATATGGTGTTTCCAAGTTTGGTTGGGAAAGGTTTATTAATGGCTTTTTAGATCTGCTTTCCATTCAGTTTATCAGCAGATTTGGGAAAAAACCGATGCATTTTTTTGGATTTTGGGGGACTGCAATGTTTATGGTCGGCTTCTTTATCACGATTTATCTGATTGTTTCGAAATTATTTTTTGAAGGAAGTCTGGTGAATAAACCAGCCTTTTATATAGCATTAGCTACCATGATTTTGGGAACTCAGTTTTTCCTGACCGGATTTATTGCCGAATTAGTTTCGCGCAGTGCAGCCGACAGAAATCAATATCTTGTGGAAGAAACACTAAATTTGAAATAATAAATTTTATCAACTAAAACTAACGGTAGTGAAAACAGAAAAAATGACCAGATTGAGATTTGCCGTAATCCTTTGCAGTTTACTATTCTTAGGTTCCTGTTGCAGTAAAAAAGGAGCCTGTCCTGCCATTGAATTCAATTCATTTGAGTTGCTGGGCTTTCCTGCAGACGATATTACTGATGGCGCCACCTTTATACGATACGAACCCAATAGTAATTTTACAGCAATTGTTGACTCAACCTATTATATGCCAGAGGCTACCGGCAACAACGTCTATAAAATCACTACCGGAAATTTGCCTGTAAGCAATGATTATGGGGTCAGGGTAAAAAAAATCGGGAAGCTTTACAAAATCGGAAACTTCACCGGTGAAAAAATTTCATGTGGCAAATGTTTTATGCGCGCCAACAACCAGTTTGGATACATATTGAGCGGTTATTCTGTGAATAATAAAGGAATGGCCTACGACGGTATTATCAGAATCAATAAATAATTTTATATTAAAAGAATGAACTGCAGCTAAGATTTATTTCGTGGCTGTTAACTTTAGTTTTATTTTATGTTGCTCCAGCTTTCCATCAATAATTATGCTATCATCGACCACCTGACCATCAGGCCTGACCAGCATTTGAATATTGTGACGGGAGAAACAGGTGCAGGGAAAAGTATCATCCTTGGTGCATTATCGCTTATTCTGGGTGAGCGGGCAGATACGTCTGTCCTCATCAATAAGGAAGCAAAATGTGTGGTGGAAGCTACCTTTGATGTGAAAGGAAATATTGCCTTTCAAGATGCCCTTAAACTGGCAGAACTGGACGAAGAACCACAATGCATTATCCGCAGGGAAATCAATAGTGCCGGAAAGTCAAGAGCCTTCGTAAATGACACCCCTGTAACACTTTCGGTATTAAATACATTAACAGCCTTACTGGTCGATTTGCACCAGCAATTTGACAACCACGCTATAGAAGACGACCATTTTCAGCTTTCAGTTGTTGACGTGCTGGCGCAAAACAATACTTTAAAAGAAACGTATCAAATTGCTTTCCGTCAATACCAGCAGGC
>DLGS01000396.1:0-3748 GCA_002482815.1 Bacteroidetes bacterium UBA7688 | reverse complement strand
GGCATTACAGGAACTTAACAGCAAACAGGCGCAACAGGCGCAATGGCAGAAGGATGCGGATTACAAACAATTTTTGTTTGACGAACTGGAACAAGTCAACTTTCTTCCGGACGAAATTGAGGATGCAGAAATACAACTGAAACAACTGAGTTCTGCAGAACGGATCATAGGGGTTTTGCAACAGGCAAGGTTTATATTGGATGAAGGGGAACAACCGCTGGCAAATGAAGTGAGAAGACAGGCACAACAATTGCAAAGCATTGCTGATGTTTTACCCGAAGCGCAAAGTTTACAAGAGCGCTTAAACTCGATTTATGCTGAGGCAAAAGATATTGCAACAGAACTCGAAAATCTTGAAGGGAAAATCAGTCTGAACCCAGAGCAAATGGCCCGCCTGGAAGAACGATTGGATATTGGAATAAAACTGCAAAAGAAACACGCTGTCCAATCCACCAATGAGTTAATCGCTATTTTCAATCAGCTTGGAGAAGACCTGAAAGCAACTTTAAACCTGCACGAAGAGATTGCCGAACTCGAAAAAAGCAAATCTGGCTTGTTCGAAAAAGTTCAGAAAACCGGAACAGAACTTTCGGCTTCCCGCAAAAAACTGGCACCTTCCATAGCGAAACAAATTACACAAATGCTGGCCGAAGTTGGAATGCCAAATGCACAATTTAATATTGGGATTACTGCTTTGTCCAAACCAGGTATTACGGGTTTAGACCAGATTAATTTTTTACTGGACGCCAATAAAAGCGGCAATTTTCAACCGGTCGAAAAAGCAGCTTCTGGCGGGGAGATGAGCCGAATTGCTTTATGTATTAAATCGCTGATTGCCCGCGCCGTTCATTTACCAACCCTTATTTTTGACGAAGTTGATACCGGCATTTCCGGCGAAGCAGCGCGAAAAGTAGGTGCATTATTAAAGGATTTGGCACAATATCATCAGGTGATTTGCATCACGCATCAGCCGCAGGTAGCCGCCAAAGGTTCCACCCATTTTTATGTCTTTAAAGAACAAGGGAAAGATGGAAAAATCAATACGCAAATCCGCATCCTTGCTCCGGACGAAAAAATACTGGCTATTGCAAAAATGATTGGCGGCGAACAACCGAGTGAAGCAGCAATGAACAATGCCAGAGAACTGGCAGAAGCATAAATAACTTCAACAAGTTTACTGAAGAAATATCTGTTTATTGCTGTGCCTGCATCCCGCTCAAGGTTTCAGGTGTTATTCCAAGATAAGAGGCAATGCGCTCCAAAGGTGCACGTTGCAATACTTCCAGCCTTTCCTGCAGAAACAACTCGTAACGTTCCTTTTCTGATTTGAACTGTATAAAAACATTTCTTTCTTCAAGGCGGGCGTAATAATCTTCCAGAATAAGGCGTCCTGCGCGCTCTGTTTCGGGGAAGAGCACATATAACTGATTGAGTTTAGAATGACTGATAGCCTGCACTTCGGATGATTCAATACTGGTAATGGTTTCGTAAGATGGTGTACGCGATATAAAACTGTAGAACGATGTTGCAAAATCATTTTCTATGGAAATCCAGTTGCAAATTTCATTCTCTTCCTTATGATAACATCCACTCAGCATTCCTGATTTTACAAAATACAAATGATTACATATTTGTCCTTCTCTGAGAATTTCTTCATTTTTTTTAAACGAAAATTCTACCAGATTTTCTGTAAGCCAGTTTTCTGCCTCGTCCGACAAAACGGCTAATTTACCTATGTTAGGAACTAATCCCATTTTTTGTTTGTTTAGTTTAGGCTAGTTGGTTAATACTATTTTGTAATTCGTTCCGATTCTTTGATGGAATAAAATCCATTTGCCTGGGTCAGGCAGGTCAGTGTCAAATCATTAATACAAACATGTGCCGGTAAAGATGCACAATAATATACTGCGTCTGCGATATCTTCTGCTTTCAGCGCATTCACCCCTTCATACATTTTATTGGCACGGTCTTCGTCGCCACCAAATCGCACTAAAGAAAATTCTGTTTCGGCCATACCGGGATTGATAGAGGTGACCTTAATTCCGTAAGGCAACAAATCAATTCTCATTGATTGAGAAAGGGCGTCAACTGCAAATTTTGTAGCACAATATACATTACCGTTTCTGTAAGCCAGTTTCCCTGCAGTAGAACCAATATTGATGATATGCCCGCTGCATTGCTCCCGCATCATCGGTGCAATTTGCCGTGTCACATACAGCAAACCTTTAATATTGGTGTCAATCATCCTGTCCCAGTTGTCGGTGTCACCTTCGTCTATCGTAGCCAGACCAGCAGCAAGTCCTGCATTATTAACCAGGATATCAATTTTATCAACTTGGGTTTTCAATCCCGAAATCGCCGCTTCGGCAGCCTGCTTATCGCGCACATCGAAACACAAAGCAATCACCTTTACCTTATATTGTTGTTCCAGTTCCGATTTCAAGGCTTCCAGCCGTTCATTGCGCCTTCCATTGATGATAATATCAAAACCTTTTTGAGCAAACAAAATAGCAATTGCTTTACCAAAACCTGAAGTGGCACCTGTAACAAAAATGGTTTTATTCATTCTTAAAATTTGATGTGCAAATATAGTTTCAGTCGTCGAATTAAATTGATTTCTTTCAGCAGGATTTATGATAAATGACAAGTAATTTATTAAAGGCTTATCCTAATTTTGTGGTAATGCCACTCAATCATAAAGACCAGAAATCACTTGTCCGACATTTACCCGAAGATTTGCGCCTGAACGAGGAATCCTATCTCTCCGAAGAAGATTTCCTGAACGCGCTGGCGTTGAAAGTGGCATATATGCTGCAATATAACAACGGTGTGTTTTTTCAATTGTTGTATAAAATGGATGTATTGGAACCCAAATTACTTGTAGCAATGCAAACAGAAGATGTTCCGATGGCCATTGCAAAGTTGATTCTGGAAAGACAACTGGAAAAACTGGAATCGAGGAAAGCCAACCCTGCGAAAGAAGCAAATGACAAGGATTTAGAATGGTAACCAACTTAAAATTTGTTCCTTTTCAGCAACATACCCTTATATTTGCCTTACGGAGATAAAAAAGCATCCTGAATCGTATTCCTTATAACGATTTTTCTCAGCCGCCCCACTTGCTGATTCGCTTTTCCGGAGTATTTTTTAAATCACAACATTTAATTTATTTCATGGAATATAATAGTTCGCGCGGAAGGCTGCTTATGCCTCAATATGGCCGTAATGTGCAAAAAATGGTTGAATATTTACTGACCATTGAAAACAGGGAAAAACGTTTGCAGCAAGCCCAGGTGGTTATTCAGCTGATGAGTTTGCTGACACCCCATCTGAAAACGATGGAAGATTATGAACACAAACTCTGGGATCATTTGCACCAAATGACAGATTTCCGCCTGGATGTCGATGGCCCGTATCCTGCTCCTACCGAAGAGCAGCTGGCCAAAAAACCGGAACCACTTCCCTACCCTCAGGCGCCCATCAAGCACAGGCATCTTGGCCGTAATCTGCAACACCTGATTGAAAAAGGACTGTCAGATGACCCTGAAAAAAGACAAGGCTATACCCAATCTGCCGGTTACTATATGAAGTTGGCCTATACCAACTGGCATAAGGAACCCGTTCACGATGATATGGTAAAAAACGAACTGACCATTATCAGCGGTGGCGAAATGAAATTTGAAGGCGGCGGATATAAAGTACACTTCGACCCACGCAGTAATTTCATTTCGCCACCGCTGATAATGGT
>DLGS01000176.1:3368-3861 GCA_002482815.1 Bacteroidetes bacterium UBA7688 | reverse complement strand
GGTATATTTGCCTGCTCCGGGTGTCAGTAGTATTGTTTTTTGTGGAAAATTAATCGTGTCGCTTCCCAAACCCCTGACGGTAATCGAATCCGGTGCTTTGCTGCACAGAAACTCAAAGTCTGCAGTTGCATTCATAATATTGCCGCTCGCAAATCCTGCCGGTTCACGAAGGCCGGTATTTCGCCAATGGGCAGTACTGTAAATGGTAGCCAGAGAATCGTGACGGATAGAAATATAACCGGGACCTGAAAATTTTATTTGAGTTGCCTGAAAGTTATATTGAAAATCCTGCGCTGAAACAGAAAGTAAGGTGCAGCAAAAACAAAAGAAGAGAAGTGAGCAATATTTCATTGTCAAGTATTGTTTCCGTGAAGATAATATTTAATTTAAAAGAAAGGTAATGTTTGGTGATTTTTTAAATGGCAAATTGTTTGGAAGAAATTTTCCAATGAGCGTCATTATTTTTAAAGTTAGCCTTCTTGTTTTTATGATT
>DLGS01000176.1:0-3343 GCA_002482815.1 Bacteroidetes bacterium UBA7688 | reverse complement strand
GTTTTTATGATTTCAATCATAAAATGCAATAGAATGACAGAATAATGACAGTCTTAAACAATCGTAATTAGGCATTTACCGTATGTACCAATAACTTTGCCCCGGATCAAAAAGCTGGTTAAGACATCCCGTGAGTTTACTAAAAAGCATTTCAGATTTTTACATTGTTGGCATCAACCATCGCAATACCGATGCCGGCATACGTGGACAATTTGCTATTAATGCAAATCAGTACGGGCAATTACTGGAAACCGCTAAAACGCAGCATATCGATGAGTTTTTTGTCCTTTCGACCTGCAACCGTACCGAAATTTATGGAATAGCATCCTCTGCAAATCATTTAGCCTCTTTTCTATGTTCCCAAACTGCAGGTGATCTGGAAACTTTCAAAAACCACGCTTATTATAAACAGGGTAAAACTGCCATTGAGCATTTATTGCAGGTTTCAGCCGGTTTGGATTCTCAGATTTTGGGCGATTACGAAATTATCAGCCAGATTAAACAGGCAGTAAAAACATCAAAGGAAAAAGAGTGCATCGGATTGTTTACCGAAAAACTGTTTAATAATACACTTCAATCTTCCCGCTCCATACGCAGCAATACAAAGCTGAGCAGCGGTTCGGTTTCTGTTTCATTTGCAGCAGTACAATATATTCAGCAACAATTTGCTGAAACAGCTGGTAAGAAAATATTGTTGATTGGTACCGGTAAGATTGGTAGAAATACGTGTAAGAATATCGTCACGACCCTGGGTACAAATCAAATTACGCTGGTGAATCGCACCAATGAAAAAGCGGAAGAATTAGCTACATCTTTAGGGATTGATTTTTCACCTTATCACACTTTATACGAACAAGCGCAAGAGGCTGATATTATACTGGTGGCAACAAATGCGCCAATGCCAACATTACTTAAAAAAGATATTGAAGGCAGCGGGCCGAAATTAATTATCGATTTGTCTATTCCTTACAATGTGGATGCAGCGGTAACAGAATTGGAAAATGTCCGTTTGGTCAATGTAGATGAGCTTTCGAAAGTAGCTGATGAAACATTGCAGAACAGGATGGCAGAAGTTCCCAAGGCAAAACAGATTATTGATGAACACGTAGCTGAATTCAAAAACTGGTACATTATGCGCCAGCATGTTCCGGTAATCAAAGCGGTTAAAAGCACTTTGGAAACCCTGCAGCAAACGCATTTGATGGAAACAATGCCGGTTCAGAGTGATGATAAAATTCAGAAAGTATTAAATAATATGGCGACTCAGATGCGCCGGAAAAATGAAGGCGGATGTAATTTCATTTTGGCGATTAATGATTTTATGACCCGCTCATAATTGAGTAAAACTTGCTCCCATACTCAAATGCAACAATCCATAAGAATAGGTACCAGAGATAGTAAATTGGCACTTTGGCAAGCCAATACCGTAAAGGCACTGCTCGAAAAAAATGGTGCCACAACAGAATTAGTTCCAGTAAAAAGTGAAGGTGACCTCGACCTTGTTACACCACTTTATGCAATGGGCGTTCAGGGTGTTTTTACCAAAACATTGGATGCCTATCTGCTCAGCAATAAAATAGATATTGCAGTTCATTCTCTCAAAGACGTTCCTACACAGCTGGCGCAGGGAATTGCTCAGGCTTCGGTGTTACCACGCGCTTCTTACAAAGATATTTTTGTTCCCCATCCGGTGAAGAATGATGTGCACGCACATTCAAAAATAGCTACAGGTTCAGTTCGTCGGAAAGCACAATGGCTGAACCGATATCCTGGCAGTGAGATTGATAACCTTCGTGGAAATGTTCAAACCCGTTTGCAAAAGCTGAGTGACAGCGATTGGGATGGCGCGATTTTTGCAGCTGCAGGATTGGAACGAATTGGTATCCGTCCGGAAATGGCGATTGATTTGGATTGGATGTTGCCGGCTCCCGCACAAGGTGCTGTGATGGTGGCTTGCAGAGCGGGTGAGCAGGATTTGCTTTCACTGTGTGATTTATTCAATGATGAAGAAACCCAGCTCTGTGTAAAGATAGAGCGAGATTTTCTGAAAACCTTAATGGGTGGTTGTTCTACGCCAATCAGTGCATTGGCAGTTGTTGAAGATGGACAAATTGTTTTTAAAGGAAATATTTTGTCGCTGGATGGAAAAGATAAAATTGAAATAGAACAACAACATTCTTTGTCTTCAGCCGAAAATCTGGGTGTGGAATTAGCAAACGAACTTTTGAAAAACGGAGCAGACAGAATTGTTGCTTCTATCCGGAATCTTGGCGCATAATTACCACATATTAAGCACTGCATTGTTGCCGGAAGAATCATCCGCTCAGTTTTCAGCGCACAATATTATTTGTGATGAAATTCCTTTTATTGAAACAAAGGAAACAGTAACAGATGAAATCCGGTCATCGATTGTTGCATTGGCTCATGAAAAAAAGGCTATCATTTTCACCAGTGCACAGGCGGTTTCTGCAGTTATTGATTGCCTTGGAAACAAACAACCGGATTGGCAAATATTTTGCATTAGTGGCGCAACGAAAAAAGCTGTAGTTGATTATTTCGGAGCAGATAAAATATTGGGTTTGGGTGATGATGCAATAGACTTAAGTAGACAGATTGAAAGTGTTTCGGCTCAGGAAATTGTATTCTTTTGTGGGAATAAACGATTGGATACCTTGCCTGTATTACTTTCTGATAAAGGATTCAGGGTTTCAGAATGTAATGTTTATGAAACCGCATTAACTCCTGTAAAATTGAATCAGGATTATAATGCGATTTTGTTTTTCAGCCCATCCGGTGTTGAAAGTTATTTAAGTGAAAATGAAATTCCAGCCTCAGCTGTTTTGTTTTCTATTGGCAAGACAACAGCTAAAGCATTGCAGCAAAAAGTACCTAATGAAGTAATTATTTCGGCGAAGCCGGACAAACATATTTTAGTACAAACAGTTATTGATTTTTATAAAAAACAAACAAGATAATGTTGCAAAACGATTTAATCCTGCGCACACTTCGTGGCGAAAAAACTGAGAGAACTCCCGTATGGATGATGCGCCAGGCAGGCCGTTATTTGCCTGAATATATTGCCATACGCAACAAGTACGGTTTCTTCGAACGTTGTCAGACACCGTCTTTGGCTTGCGAAATTACCATTCAGCCGGTGGATATTGTAGGTGTTGATGCAGCAATTTTATTCTCAGATATTTTGGTTGTACCACAGGCTATGGGTCTTGAGGTGCAGCTAAAAGAAAATGTGGGTCCACTGTTGCCTGATCCGATCAAGACCTTGTCAGATATGGCACGTGTACGCGTTCCGGATGTTGACGAAACATTGGGTTATGTTTTTGAT
>DLGS01000378.1 GCA_002482815.1 Bacteroidetes bacterium UBA7688 | reverse complement strand
TCGACCACTCTGCCATCTCTCCGCTGCAAAAGTAATAATCGAGAACGATTTACAAAATCTTTTTTTGTTTTTACCTACATATTTTTCAGTGCCATATTTTTTAACACAATACTATGCCCGCTTTCAGCCACCTTTGAATCTGAAAAAATATTTTCACCGTAAGTTCATCTTATGATCAGGCAACTCTTAATTTCGACTTTTATTCTGCTGCAGGTAGCAGCCTGTGGACAGAAATCTTCCATTGAAAAATCAACAACTTTTAAAAAGATGAACGAAAACTATAAGGATACTAGTGCGCATACCGCTACGGCCACTTTTGGTGCAGGCTGCTTTTGGTGTACCGAAGCACAATTTTTGCAGCTGAAAGGTGTGACGAAGGTGGTGTCCGGCTACATGGGCGGAACAGTGGACAATCCCAGCTATAAGGAAGTTTGTACCGGTTCGACCGGACATGCTGAAGTGACCAATGTGAGCTACGATCCTGCAGTTATTTCATTTGATGAACTATTGGCTGCTTTTTTTGTAAGTCACGATCCGACCCAGCTGAACAGGCAGGGAAATGATATTGGCACACAATACCGTTCTGTTGTTTTTTATCATGATGAAGAACAAAGGGCAAAAGCAAACGGCTATATCAAAAAGCTGAATGAAGAAAAAGTTTATCCCAGTGATATTGTAACTGAAGTGTCTCCTGCTACAAAGTTTTATGCAGCTGAGGATTACCATCAGAACTATTACAATCAAAACGGTTCTGAACCTTATTGCCATTTTGTAATCCAACCCAAGGTGGAAAAATTTAAAAAGGTGTTCAAGGATAAACTGAAATAACAGCACTTATTCCGAGCCTCATCAAAATACTTCTAATTTTTAACAGACATCCCTTCGGGGATGTTTTGTGTTATGGTGGATTCCTGTTAGATTTGTTATCTAAATAATCTCAGGAAATGCCAGTCAAATTAATTGCAGAAAGCGGCTCAACCAAAACCGATTGGGTTGTTTTGAAAAAAGGAAAGGTGCTTCAGGAATTTAAAACTGCCGGCATCAACCCTTATCTGCAAAAAACAGTTGACATTATGGAACAACTGGAAGGAAGTTTCAAGCTGGATGTTGCAGTTGATGAGGTACACTTCTATGGTGCCGGTATTAATTCCAAAGCAAATGCCCAGATTGTAAGTTCGGCAATGAAAAACCTGTTTGGTACAAAAAATGTATCAGTGGAAAGCGATATTCTGGCTGCCGCACGCGGACTGAGTCAGGATAAGAAAGGGATGATTTGCATATTGGGTACAGGCAGCAATTGTTGTTATTACGACGGAAAGAAGATTAAAGACCAGTTACCTTCATTAGGTTATATAGCGGGAGACGAGGGCAGTGGCAACCATATGGGCAAACGCATCCTGCAATATTATGCGTACAATACTTTCGATACCGAATTGAGAATGTATTTTGAAGAGCACATTGGCAACGATATCGGGCAAATCATTGCAAAATTATACAAAGAACCTTTCCCTAATAGATTTTTGGCAGCCTTTGTAAAGCTGTTGGTGAATAACAGGGGGCATTTTATGGTTGAAAATATCATTGAAGATTCTTTCAATGAGTTCTTTCATCAGCATCTATTGAAATATCGCCAAAGCTGGAAAAGCCCGATTTATTTCACCGGTTCAATTGCCTATGTTTTTTCAGATGTTTTAGAGACGATGTGTTCTCAATACGAATTTGAATTGGGCCGAATCATTCAGAACCCTATGCAGGGTCTGATAGAATACCATAAATAAACCTTAGCCCGTCATTTCCACTTCATTGAATCCTTCGCTGCTCAGGCTGACTGATGTCGGTAGCCCGAAGCCTTTACCATATTGGTACATTATCTGGTAGATACCAAAATTGATTTCTTCCTTGATTTCTTCCTGGGGTATTGCAGAAGGTATTTTGATATAATAACTGATATTGATTTCAAGTGCACCACCAAAATTTTCGAGATAAGCATGAGCTTCTTCTACCGTATGTGAGTTGGCATTGATTAATTGTTTTATTTCTTTGATTATCGTTTTGATGCTTGCCTGCGACAGCCCATAAGAGGCGTTTATTTTTAGTTTTACCCTTGCCATCCCTCGTTCAGAAAAGTTTTCGAGGCTATCACCGATCAGATTTTTGTTGGGTAAAGACACCAGCGTTTTGTCGAAGGTTCGGATGCGCGTGCTGCGGAAACCAATTTTCTCGGCTTTCCCTTCCACGCTGCCAATCTTGATGTGGTCGCCAATGACGAAAGGTTTGTCAACGAGAATCATAAACGATGCAAGGAGATTTTCAAGACTTTCTTTGGCTGCAAAAGCGACGGCAACCCCACCAAAGCCAAGTCCGGCAATAAGCGTCGGTACATTCACATGAAACACCACACCTAAAACGGTAAAAAATCCAAATCCCCATAACAAAACGACCAGCACATCACGCAGCAAGGGAAGAAGCTGCTGGCGTTCTCTGTCGTGCGCCACGATAGCTCTTTCTACCCAGACAAAAAAGAGAAATGAAATAATGCGCACAGAAAGGTAAACGCCATAAAAGATAAAGCTCAGAAAGAACAAATGATCAATCAGTTCCATCAGCGAAAACGAACTGGAGACCAGGGTTTGTGATTTTATATTCGGATTGACTTTGTGACGCTCGAAAATAATTATCTTTTCCAGAGCGGTTCCAAACTGATTGAGGGCAACAAAAAACGAAATCGTGAGCAAGAGGCCTTCTATCGGTTTTTGCAGCAGGGATTTGAATTTCTGAATGTGCTCTTTATCTGCTATTTTTTTGAAAACCGTGAAAAATACTTTACCTACAATTGCACTGAAATATTTGCGTAATAGGAGTGTCAGTAAAATGATAATGGCAGCACGCAGATAGACCATCAGCGAAACGCCCAACAGGTGCTCTTTGATTAAATCGATAGTTAGAATGTTCATTGATAGTTGCTTTGTTCTCCGGCGAAAAATAATTTTGTGTGCCTGCTGCGAAGATACTGGGAAAGCAAAAGGTGAAGAATAATTATTGTGCGAAAATTTATTTAAACCAGCTGTTTGCTCATTACATTTGTAAGGATAAACCCGAAACTATGGAAGAACAATATCTTGAAATCAATAAAAAGCTCTGGAATAAAAAAGTGGAGCATCATGTGTCTTCAGACTTTTATGATATGCCTGGCTTTTTAGCCGGCAACACCAGCCTGAAATCATTTGAGCTTGAGTTGTTAGGTGACATCAGTGGTAAAACAATTTTGCATCTGCAATGTCATTTCGGACAGGATACAATCTCGCTGGCCAGGATGGGTGCGAAAGCAACCGGTGTGGATTTTTCCGAAGCAGCCATTGAGAAAGCGAATGAACTAGCCGGCACGATGAAGGCCGATGCGGGTTTTATCTGTTCTGATATCTATAGCTTACCCGAGGTATTGAACGAAAAGTTTGACATTGTATTTACCAGTTATGGCACCATTGGTTGGTTGCCCGACCTTGATAAATGGGCAGGTGTTGTATCCCATTTTCTGAAACCCTGCGGGAAATTTATTATGGTGGATTTTCATCCGGTAGTATGGATGTTCGATAATGAATTCAGCAAGATAGAATACAGTTATTTTAATGAAAAGCCCATCATAGAAACCCTGACCGGAACCTACGCCGACCGTGAAGCACCTTTGAATGATGTGGAAATTGGCTGGAATCATCCCAGTTCTGAAATCCTGAATGCTTTAATCGGAAAGGGTTTGACGCTGCAAAAGTTTAATGAGCATAATTATTCTCCTTACAACTGTTTCAGTCAGACCGAAGAGTTCGAACCCGGAAAATTCCGGATTAAAAACATGGATAATAAAATCCCGATGATTTATAGTATTGTTGCCAGCAAGCCTTAGCCTGATTTGGTTAAAGTTTCAGCTTGCCTTCTACTGAGTCGTCGATGGTTGTACCGGTAATTGCTCCGGCTACCATTTTTATCGTGGCAATAAAATTCCCGCTTTTACTATCCCAATAGTATCCTTCCTCAGGAATGAATTTTATAATTGAAATTCTTGGGTCGTCCTTTCCTTCCGTGAACCAGACTTTCAGAAAGGGATACCACAATTCTTCAATTTTTGATTTATCTAAATGCAGAAAAGCATTTCCTTTGAGATACATCAGGTCCGAATGTGCAGACGCTTTCAGGTAAATTTTCACTTCCGGATCGATAACAATTTCCTTGTTTTTATCGCTATCAACAGGACTGACAAACCATAGTGTTCCATTGTCATCTGTTAGCAGGATACTCATAGGACGTGATCCATTCGTTTTGCCCATTCTTGTATGGGTGCAGAAAAAGCAAATGTTGTCTTGCCTTGTCAGTTCCTGTATTTTTTCAATTGCTTTTTTGCCATTCAGGTCCTGCTGACTGTTTTCTTCCTGTTGTTGCTGTACACTGTTCATCGCAATAGTTTTTTGTTGTTGCAAAGGGACAACAAAAAACATCAGAGGTCTTTATAACTAAGACATCTGATGTTATATGATTCTCATAAAAAGGATTACTACTGCTGCTTTTTAATGGCCATCCGGCCACCAATGTAAGCCATAGGAATATAGGCCAACAGTAAATCGGTAAGGGTAAACCAAAGAGGAGAAGGAAGCATAAAGACGTTAACCACACCACCAATTAAAAACAGCATTCCAATACTGTATGCCAATCTCATTTTGGAATGAACTGCAATTTTTGCTGTGACAAATGCACCGATAAGTGTGCCCAGGGCATGCGCCAGAAAGGGAAATATGAAATGGCGTGGTTCCATCAGGTGCATGGAGGCTTTCAATCCTTCGCTGGTCGTAAAGTCAGCGCCGGGAGGAGGAGCAATAATGGAACTGCTCATCATAATCAGGCTCATATTGACGATGCTGCCTGCTACAAAGCCTGTAAAAACCGCAAGAATATTTCGGAGTACCGGATGCATATTGGTGTATTTTAAGGTGAAAAAAATAAAAACAGCAGTATTGATTTTCCCAAAGGGGAGTCATTAATGCTTACAGTTTATTCCGGAATATCTTCGGACAGTAACTCATTACCTTTACCGTCATAATAAACACATTTCATCGCTTCCATATCAACTATCCATTTGTCCACACCCGCTTCTGCAGCTTGTTGACAGAAAGTAGGGTAATCGCTTTGCCCTTGCTGGTGAACCTGAAGGGATTGTTTTAACTGGTCTGCAGAAGCAGTTTGAGATATCATTCTGGCTTCCCATTTTGGTGGAGCTGCTAAACGGAAATTATCCGTTCCGACATAATGTATGCTTCCGTCGCCGACCATATGTTCGTATGCCTGGATTCCCAAGCTTTTCAATTCCTGTATATAGGCCGGAAAATCTGCACCACTTTTTACCTTAGAATGTGCGTTTCTGATTTGGTCAATTGTGAACATAAACTATGATTTTTAATTTAAAATCTGAGAATGTAATATAAAAATAAAGGTTGAAAATTTCAGATAACCCAATTAATTCAAACCCTTTTCTTTCATAATCTTGTTCAGCCATTTCAGCATCGCAAAGCCAACAGCGGTAGCGCTCATCAGTAAAGCAAAATTGAGCAGGAAGAAGTTGCCTTTGTCTTCATAACGGTCCCACATACTGGCCAGTACACCACTTAGTTTATTACCAATGGAAGTGGCCAAAAACCAGCCGCCCATCAGCAGCGCTGTCAGTCGTGGAGGGCTTAATTTGGATACCAGACTAAGACCCATCGGGCTCAGGAATAACTCTCCGATAGTAATAACACCATAACTGGCTATCAACCACCAGACACTTACTTTTTCTGCACCATTATTACCAGCTTTCACAGCAGCGTACATCACCAAAACGGATAAGGAAGAAATCAATAATCCCCAGGCAATTTTGGTGGCGGTGGAAGGTTCTTTCTGTCTGCTTTTGAGAAACGAAAAGAAGGCTACGACCAATGGCGTGAGCATAATAACCCAGCCCGGATTGATGCTCTGGCTCAGGTTTGGCGACCAAACGCTAATGCTTTCTCCTTCTGCAGGGCGTTGATCGGGATGCATATTCCGGAAGTAAAGATCATAGTTCCATTCCTTTTCTACATCACCCTTTTCATTTTTTACCAGGCGGAAGTTCTCGTCATATTTACCTACAGAGTCTTTGGTATATACCATCGTTTTTGACAGCAACAGCTGGTCGAACATTTTGGCAGTAGTGCCTTTTACTTCCCTGTTTGTGTATCGGTCGCCCCAGGTGTTTAGTGCACTTCCGTTTTGCTTGAAGACAGCCCAGAACAATATCACGACTGCAAAAATGGCCAGCAAGGCGCCGATTGGTCTTTTTTCATCTTCTTTCGCTTTGAAGTATAATTGTGCGTAGAAATACACCACCGGTATACAGGCAAAAATAAAAGCATCCGTACTGTCGCTGCCAAACACATTGTCAGGCAGCATCCAGCCAACAACACCGGCAATTACAGAAGGAATCAAAATAAGCAAGAGGATTTTAGCGAAAGGCATATCACCTTCCTGCATACCTTTCTTTATGTCAAAAGCTTTATAGTGTTTATTTCCCAAGAGGAAAATAATAACACCCACAAACATACCGATACCGGCGGCCAGAAAAGCATATTCCCAGCCCATCTTATTGTATAGTGCAGCGCCGAAGAAATTGCAGATAAAAGCGCCCACATTGATACCCATATAAAAAATATTATACCCTACATCTTTCAATGGTTTATGTTCTTCGGTAGAATATACATTACCCAGGAGTGTAGAAATGTTTGGTTTGAAAAAGCCATTACCTAAAATAACCAAAGTCATTGCAGTATAGAGCATTGGCAGATTATGGATGCCCATCATACAATAGCCGATGCCCATCAGGATGCCACCAAAAACAATGGAATTCCTATATCCAAGGTAACGGTCGGCCAATAAGCCTCCCAAAAAAGGTGTAAGGAAAACAAGCGCGATAAAGGTTCCGTATAAATCGGCAGACTCAGCCTCAGTCATTGCGAAACCGGCTTTTACATCCTTGAGGTATAAAGTAAAAATACCAATCATAAGGTAATAGCCGAAGCGTTCCCACATTTCGGAAAGGAATAAATATTTGAGGGCAACAGGATGTTTTGAATTGGACATAGTTTGTTATGAATTAGTGGTGCATAGTTACAAAAAAAGGAGGCAACATAAGTGCCTCCTTTTGGGGGATATTTTCTAATAAATTCTGACTAGCTGTGTTCAATAACCCATTTAGAAACTGCAGGTCCCAGTTCTTTCTGAGACTTTGTACCGACAAACACCCCAATATGTCCACCAGGGAAGGCATATTCTGTTTTGTCTTTGCTGCCTATTTTTGACATAACAGCCAATGTGCTTTCGTTAGGAATGATGGTATCTTCCGTGGCATATACATTCAGGTAGGGAACAGTCATTTTTTTCAAATCAACTTTTCGGCCGCCCAATTCAAATTCGCCTTTAATCAGTTTGTTATCGCGGAACAAATCCTTGATATACTTGCGGTACATTTCGCCTGCAATAGCCGGCAAATCTGATTTCCATTGCTCCATACGCAGGAAGTTCAGCATTTTGTCCTTGTCTTCCAATGAATTCATTACGCCAAAATATTTGCTGATGTTCATACTTGGTTTCATCATTCCGAAAGCTTCATCAATCATTTCGCCCGGGATAACACCTAATGTATCTACCATTGCATCGATATCTATGTATTTTGTCCATTTGAACAACATACATTTATTGGTAGAAAAATCAAACGGGGCAACATACGTGGTCAGGGTTTGTAATTTTTCAGGATTCAAAGAAGCATAAATCATGGAGAATGTTCCGGCCTGGCAAACCGACATCATATGGATTTTCTTTACGCCGTTGTATTTGCGCACAAAGTCCACCGCATCATTCATATAGCCGTCGATGTAATCTTCCATTGTCAGGAAACGGTCGGATTTGGTAGGGTAGCCCCAGTCCATAATATAAATGTCAAGACCTTTTTCCAATAATTTTTTCATCAGGCTGCGGTCTTGTTGCAAATCCAGTACATCGTGACGGTTCAGCATCGCAAAAGAAACCAGAACAGGGATTTTACAGGTAGCAGGAGTTTCGCGCTGATAATGATACATTTTTACCTTATCGCTTTGCCATACCAGCTTTTTGGGAGTGATGGCCACATCCACTTCTTCAATTGATTGCAGGGTTTCGTACCCTTTCGCCAATTTCTGCATGGTGGAGTTCATTTCCTCAAACATTCCTGTAGTATTCCAATTCATATAATAAATAATTTATGGCAAAGGTAGTAAACTAAACACTTGTGAGTATGGTTTTAGCCTTATTTTTGAAACTATTAGCAATAAGCGTTTTCTTTTTAAACAATCCGTAATGCAGTCATTTTATCCTGAAAGTTCATCTGTCGTAAGGTCTGAGATGATTGTGCAATGGAAGAAGGAAAGGAATATTTACAACTTTGAAAAGCTCCCCGACACTGCAGTTATCTGTGTTGATTATGCTATTCTGAAGCACCTGAATACCTTTGGAGCGCAGAAAATCAAAGGCATAAAAGGAAAGTATTTCGTTAAAAACCAGCTACTATTTTGCTCTGAATTTGATAATGGAGCACCGGGAATTATCAATTTGCTGGAAGAATTAAGGGCTTTAAAAGTGGAAACATTTATTTTTTTGGGAAGTGCAGGCGTGCTTTCTTCTGAAATAACCGAAACCAGTATGTTTTTTGTAAAAGCTGCTATTTCAGGAAATGGTATTACCGCATTTTATTCCGATCAGCAGATCCATTATCCTGCTGATGATTTTAGTAAGATTACGGATTTTCCTGAACTCAAAGATTGTATTTGTTATTCCACAGATGCACCTTACCGAGAAACAAGGCCTTTGCTGAATGAGGTGGCCAAAATGGGTGCACAACTCGTGGATATGGAATGTGCAGCTGTTTATGCCTTTGCTGAATTTTATAGCCTCAAAGCAAGTTGTTTTTTAATTGCTGCAGATAATCTTTGTCAAACATGGGTAGCCCCGAAAGACTTTAAAAGAATTATTGCTGTGCAGAAAATGTTTGTAGATAAGCTAATCTATAATTTCGGGTAAATGGAGCAGGCTTTAGTCAGTATCATTATTCCGTTTTATAATGAGGAGAATTATTTGCCCCGTGCTGTCAGGTCAGCATTACAGCAAACTTATACCAGGGTGGAAATTATATTGGTGGACGATGGCTCAACTGACAATTCCCTGAAAATTGCAATGAGATATGCCAATGAATTTTCGAACGTAGAACTAGTTTCCATACCCCATCATAGCCTTGGCAAAGCCAGGAATACTGGTTTAGAAAAAGCACAAGGAGAGTATGTCGCTTTTTTGGACAGTGATGACGAACTGGAGGTTTCCGCAATTGAAAAGCTGCTTGCTAAAATGGTTAATCATCAATCGGATATTGTTATTTGCAAGTTCTCAGTCTATGATACGAAACAAAATCCGGTTAATACAATTGGTTGGAAATCAGATGGGGCGGATATCGATAATGCGGAAGCTATTTTGCGGCTATACAGGCATGAAATGGTTTTTATGTCTTGTGCAAGATTATACAAACGCAATTTAATTACTTACAAGTTTCCGGAAGGCTTATGGTTTGAGGACACACCTTTTCTGCTGGCCTATCTTTTGAATGCACAAAATATATCGTTTGAAGAAAGTAGTCTTTGGAAAATTCATTCCAGGCCCGGATCAATTACACGCAGGATGATTGAAGAGCGACGAATTAAAGATGCTTATGAAATTTTTCAATTGGAATTGGAATTAATTTCTGGTTCTGCCTGTTATTCTGATTTGAAGAATGACTTTTTCAGGTACCAGTTGCAACCAATTTTGTTCAACCTGATTATACTATGCCAGGATCGGAATCTGGTTAGTAATCTTTCGGTTTTAAAACAATGTTTTGATCAATGTGTCCGGGCTTATTTGTCGGAATACAAAAAAAGCAAGGCTACATTTGGACCAAGAGCAAAAAGAGATTTGTTGATACTGCGCTCGCATCAGTTTATGGGTTGGGATTTTACATTTAAATGCTTACCTTTTATCAAGTGGAAACAATACCGAAACATCAAAAGCTTGCGCACAGTTTAATATTTTTAGAACAATAGTTTTTTGTCCAGGATGAGTAGACCTTTGGTGAGTATTATTATACCTTTTTATAATTCTGAAAATTATCTTTCCAGAGCAATTCAGTCTGTAATCAATCAAACATGGAATACAATAGAATTGGTTTTGGTAAATGATGGTTCTGCAGACGGCTCGCTTGAAATTGCACATGCGATTGCGAAAAATGAAGAACGAATTATAGTCCTTGATGGTAATCATTCTAGCATAGGACATGCGCGAAATAAAGGATTGGCGCATTCATCAGGACAATTCATAACCTTTCTGGATAGTGATGATGAATTGATGCCGGAGGCAATAGAGCAGATGGTCAGGATTATGGAATCTGATATTCTTGACGCAGTCATTTGTAATTCGTCTACTGATTTTAGTATTCAAAATGCTACTCAGGTTCAACATTCTTTATCCGGAAAAGATGCTGCAATTAATTTGTGCAGAGAGAAAATTTCACGTGTGGTTTGGGGAAAAATGTATAAGTCCTCAATAGCGAAGAAGGTTTCTTTCCCGGAAGGTATCTGGTTTGAAGACGGCCCCTATCTGTTAAACTATTTTTATCAATGCAGCAATCCAATTGGTATTACTAAAATTCTGGTGGTTCAACATTTTTCGCGACCAGAATCGGTAACCAGGCGGCTTATCAGCGGAAAAAGAATTGAGGATACTTATGCAGCCTTTAGCGCAGAGTTGGAAATGACACTTGCTTATAAAGATTGCGAACTTCTCTTGCCATACCTTTTTGGGTATTACAGAAGTGCTTTTATGGACAATCTTGTAATGCTCACGACAGACCGGAAATCAGTTGATGAAATCAGCGCAATTCAGGATAAATTTGACAAGTACTTCAGGGCGTTTCTTGAGAAAAAGAAACAATTGGGTTTATTTTCCGGACCCAAAACAAGATTTTACCATGGGCTAATGAGCCTTCATGAAATTGTGGGTTGGAAAATGTTTTATAGTGTTTTACCGATTTTTGCAAAGCGATTGTTTAAGAAGATTGAAGCAATTCGTGGGCGATAATATTCTTAAAGGTCCAGATATTTATTGCAGAACTCCGGGCCGGGTTTATTGTGCGTAATAAGAACCACTATTTTGTCAAGTTTTGTAAGCTCTTTTAGTTTTGTCAATATTTGCTGTTCCGATGTTTTGTCCAGCTCGTTGAATGGTTCGTCCATGATGATTATATCCACATCTTTATAAAGCGCTCTGGCTATGGTAATTCTTTGTCTTTGTCCGCCACTGATATCTTTTCCTTCATCTGCAATTATTGTTTCAATTCCGTTTTGAAGGTTATTGATAAAGGAGGTCAGTCCTGCAAACTCAACAGCATAGCGGAGTCTGGCTTCGTCAATTTCATCTTCTTCCAAAGTGATATTTGTTTTGACAGAATCTTGCAGTAATAACTTTTGTTGTTTGGCATAGCTTATTCCCGGATAGTATTCCCTTATGTTTTGTTGTGATGCCTCTTCGTTATTAATGAAGATTGCTCCTTGCTGTGGAGCCAGGAACCCGAGCAGTAAGTTAATAAAGGTTGTTTTCCCTTTTCCGGATGGCCCGGAGATACAAAGAAAATCTCCCTTACGTATTTCGATGTTCAGGTTTTCAAGTATTGATTCGCCTTTATAGTTGAAAGAAACATTTTTGAATCGGATGCTATCAATTGGTTTGCTTTTGCTAGTCAGAACTTCATCAACTTTTTTTTCATTTTTATCTGCAAGCAAGTCGGTAGTTACACTTTGATAAGTCTTTAAGGTTGAACTTGCATTAGAAATCCGAACTAAACCCGGCATAATTTTATACGCCGCTGCGATGAAGGCTCCTAAATCCAGCATATCGGACATGTTTCCGAGCAATTTATTGCAGACAATAATTCCAAAAAGACCCAGGATGGAAAAGATTTCTACCAGTCTTCCGGGAATCCATTGAGCGATTTGCAATTGGGAGACATGTTTGCTTAAGTTCTTTTGATATTGATGATGACGGTCAGCGAAAAAAGCTTTTTTCAGGAAAATATTGCTCTCGATATAAGCAGCAAATGTTTCGTTCAGATATTGATTTGTTTTTTCAGCATCCTGGCTAATATTCGCTTTGATATGGTTCAGTTTTTTGCGTAAGAGATAAGTTGAGATGATAACCGGGGGCAATAAGAAAACAGTTAGAAATACAAACAGGACTGGTTTGTAAATCAGTACGGCCACAATTGTCAGTACAATAATGCTTGACTCGGTAAAAATGACTTGAACACTTGAGAGAATGTTTTGTGCGAATTCTATTGGCCTGTAATTGACAATATTAAGCAATTTGGATCTGTCAGTTTCTATGTAATTATCATATGAACTGTTGAGGTAGCTGAATAGTTTTTCTCTTGAAAGCCGCGATGAAACACTAAAGAAAAATTTTGACTGGTGTTTAAAGACCTGGTATCCAACAAGACTTTTAAAACCAAAAAAGAGTATTAATAAAACAATTGGATAGAGCGAGTATTCACTACCGAAGTGATTAAACCATGCTGAAATTCCTTTGCTGGATTGGGTATACCATCCAACTGTTGCCAACAGAAACAGGAGAGCTGCAATGTCCAAAAGGCTCAAAATGAGATTCAATAGAATCATCGTTTTGAATCGTGTTTTTTCTTTGCCTTTTAAAATTAAAAAGGATTCAGCAATTATGTTTTTCAGAATATTTTGTTTTATGTTTTTCAGGAATATCAGGATAGCTTAGCTTCTGGTCTCAGTATTTCTTTTAATTTTTTCTCAAATGGGAAACTGTAAAAGTTGTTTTCAATCCGCCATTTTGCAAATTGCTGAAGTAAGTATTTACTTGCTTTCTTCTTATTATAGGCAATCTGTTGATAAAATTTAAAATTTTCTACCATTTGGATTGTTGCCTCGCTCATCCATTCACTTTTGCCACTGTCGACATAATCAAAATTACTCCATTGCTCCAGTGTATTGTAAAATTTATAACCTTTTGAAGTCAATTCATCTGCGATTTTATTGCCGGGATAGGGTTTGAAATAAAAGATGGCCATGTGGAAAGTGCTGCTCATCTTTCTTAAATCTCTGACGACATCGAGGGTCTTCTTAATGCTCTCTTCACTCTCTCCCGGAAATCCTACAATCACACTGAAATTAATTGCAATATTGAATTTAATACACTTTCTCGCTACTTCGTACAATTGCTCCAGTTTGATGTCTTTTTGCATCCAATCCAGCATTTCCTGTGTTCCGGCTTCCATTCCTATCATTACTCTTTCCAGGCCCGACTTTTTGCAAAGTTCCCAAATGTTGTCATTTAAGCGTACACCCTGGTCTGCTCTCATTGTGCCAAACCAGGAAATAGGCAACTTTCGATTAATAAATTGCTTTGCGATTTCCTCCACGCGTTCGCTGTATGTGAAAAAAGTCTCGTCTTGAAAATGAACATGATTAAACTGATATTTTTTCCAGAGTTTTTCTATCTCATGTCCCATTCTTTCGGGGCTATAGCCATACCAACCTCTTTTATACATAAATGGATCTGCACAAAATGAACATCGGAAACGACACCCCTGAGACGATATGTAATCGAGTTGTTTCCGGCCACTTAATTTCATATAGGCCGGCACATCAACAAGGTTATAATTTATTTCAGGAAAAGAATTGATGTCTAGCATTGATCGCTCCGGGTTTTCGGTAAAGACCCCATTGTTTTTATAGCAGATCCCCTTAATGTTTTGAAGTGAAGTTCCACTTTCAAAACTCTCAATTAATTCGGCAAAGGTAACTTCGCCTTGTCCTTTTACAACTATGTCAATACTCTGCTCATCTAGGGTATGTTTGGGAAAAAGTGACGGATGCCATCCTCCCCAAATGACCGGTAATTCAGGCATTTCCTTTTTTACAAACTGAGACATGTCAAGGGCATCTTTAATTGGATTGCCTGTCAGTACCGTTGTAGCAAAACAAATAGGATTTTGCCTAAGGGCTTCCAGAATTTTTTGTGACGGATTTTTTTCTAATCTTCCATCGATGATGACTATATTGTATTTTTGAGCATCCAGATACGAGCTAACAGCCAGCAAGGCAAGTGGCATGGTGTAAAAAACCGCAAAAGGATTGTATAGGATGATAGTCTTTTTCATGTTTTTGAATTTGAAGATATGAACTTATAGTTAAATTGTAAACCACGTTGAGTAGTCCTGAATTTTGGCAGGTTCATTTGCGCAGATTCTGTTATTGTTGACCAGATTTAAATCAAAATGATGAACGCTAAAAGAAGGATGGTTCTTTATTCATTGCCGCTTATTTTTTTGTTGTTGGTCTGCATCATGCGCACACCATCTAGACCGCTTTCTGATTTTGCCGGTTATTATTTTGGAGGGAAAGAAATATTGAAGGGGAATTTTATGGGCGCTTATGATATGGAGGCGCTTAATTTCAACATTTCAGAACAAGGACATAAGGGTGTTTATGTTTCTTATGCTCCTTTTCCTCCTTTTACTGCTCTGGTATTTGCACCTTTTATTGGCTTGTCTGTAGCTTGGGCAAAACTGTATTTTGTCATTTTCTCTGCTTTGTTTTTTATGGTAAGCCTATACAGGACAGTTCGTTATTTTGCCATCCCGGATTATTTTTTATTGCTAATTCCCCTTTTGTTCTTTACTCCAATTATCAATAACATCTACTTTGGTCAGGCTTATTTATTGCTCGTAGCATTATTGCTCGAAGGTTTGATTGCCTACAGGCAACAGAAAATAGTGTTGTCCTCTTTGCTTTGGGGCATCGCCATTTTATTCAAGTTGTTTCCTGCTGTAATTTTCTTTTACCTAATCCTCCGAAAGGAGTATAAAAATGCCTTGTATTTAGGCCTGGCCTGTTTGTTCTTTTTTTTATTGTCATTGTCTATAAATGGAATTGATTGCTGGCATTTTTATTTGACTAAAATATTACCCAAGCTAAATGCCGGTGAGTTAAACGACCCTTTTACTATTTCCTTTCAATCCGTTTTTATGCTCCTGAAAAGGACATTCCTTTACGATGACTTGCTCAATCCAAATCCTGTATACAGCAGCCCTTACCTGTTTATTCTTTTTGTGGGGCTGTTTAAAGCAGGAATTTTAGCTGTTACCATTAGTCTTAGCAAACAAAAGAAACTCTCCTCAACAATGAGTTTTGCTCTTTGGCTTTTTATCAGTATACTGGTCTCGCCCAATGGAAGTTCTTATTCTTTAATTCTATTGATACTGCCATTTCTGGCTTTAATTGTCGATTATAAAGACCATAAATTCCTTTTTGGCTTGTCTGCGGTATTGTTGTTTTTGGCCTGTAATATTAAAATTCAATGGTTTGCTCATTTGCCCCTGTATGCAGCATTTCCAAGGTTATACCTTTTATTGTTCCTGTTTCTCATGATCGTTTGGCGTCATTTAGCTTCAGTAAAACCGTGGACAATTTTTTCCCTGGCTCTTATATTTATTTTCCCCGGAATCATTTTCAGAAAAAATGATACGGATTCGAGTTCATATCTACTCCAAAAAGAAAAGGATTTGTTTATTTATGATTTTGGTGTAAAAAATGCTTGCCTCACTTATACTTTTTGGGATGGGACTGCTAAAGAGAGAATGACAAATTTTGCGGTGAAAAGCATCTCAAATGAAAATTTATTTATAAAGGACAATCAGATTTATTGGGCTAACCAGCAACTGACTCATTCTGTTGATCTGAAAAAAAAGCCTGTATTAGTCAATAAGAATACCATCATTTATTTGTCAGATAAAAACAGGGGTGTTGGATTTTATACGTTGCGAAAAATTGCTTTACCGATTTAAAACACCTATTCCCTGAAATTCATCTTTCCAACAATAGTGTTTTGTTCAAGTTGGTCCATGTATTCATAAATAATCTCCGGATTGGAAAGTTCCGCTGCGCGCTTGTCTTTCCAATTCATAATAGCCTGAAAAACCAAGTCCACCTGAATGGATTTCATACAAATGTTGTTGCCATTGCAAGGTGCCTTCTGGAATTCATGAATACAAGGACTGCAATAGAGGTTGGTATAAATGGGTATGGCTGTTTTATGCCGCCCGTATTGGTCCGGCGAGCATGGTCCAAATAATGCGAAGCATGTTTTCTGAAAAGCAAAGGATAAATGCATTGGTCCTGTATCATTGCTTATTACAAAAAGACTGTTCTTAATAAGACTGGTGAGTTCCTCAATACTTGTTTTTCCAACCAGTTTTTTTAGTTTTTTACTTTCCTCAAATTGGCTGCAGTAATCTACTTCATTGGCTGATCCTATAATAACGATTTTATGCCCTTCAAATGTTTCTGATAACTTCTCAATTAAGGCTAAGAAATTTTCTTTGGGCCATCGCCTTTCCAGCCTGAGGTCTGAAGCGTTGGGATTGATAATAATGAACTGTTCAAATGCTAAATCAAATTTAGCAAGTACATTACTTACATCATCACTTTGTAGTTTTATTTCCGGAATTAATGTTGCGGCGCCCATCATCCTGGCAAACTGGAGGTAAGTATCCGAAATGGGGCTTCGGGTATTGTAATACATCATTTGAGTATAAATGCCACGCTTGTAGTAAGTAGGGTTGATATAAAAGCCTAACCGGTTTTTTGACAAACAAAGAATAGAAACCAGAGAGCTAATATTGGAATACACTTCAAGGTCGATAAATACAGAAGGCTTGTTACAAAGTAATCTGAACAGGGATGAACTGAAAGATTGGATAAAAATCAAAAGGCTTTTATCATTGATTAAAATCTTTTGGTCGATTTCCGGAATTTTATCCAGGATATTTTTATTTGATTGAGTTGAGAGAAAAATTAGTTTCGCTTCCGGAAAGTTCAGCTTCAAAGTTTGTATTAATGGTGTTGCCTGGATAATGCTACCCATTCCTTTAAATTTGCAAATCACAATTGCTTTCGGGTTCAGCAACAAGTGTTTTTTGGGAAATAGTCTTCCTAAAACTGCTACGGGAAAGTTGAGTAGCCTTAGTACAAAACCTAACAGGTATTTATCAGCAATTATCTCAAAATTCAGATTCATTATTTAGCTTATTGTACCGGATGCCGGTTGTGTTTTGCTTTCAGGTTAACGGTTGAACAACATCTGACCTGTTTTAATCAGCGATTTTGTTTTTAGTTTAAATAATTTCAACTTATTGCTGTGTTTTCCCTTAAGATGCTCTTTATTCCATTCTACCTCCATCATCACTTTTTTTACCGCATAATCATAAAACTTACGATTGTAGGTTCTTTTAAAATCAATATCTCTGTCTGTACTCAAGTGCCATTCCGGTTGGATTGTAATATCTGATTCGATTTGTTGGTATAAGCCCGTTCCTTTGATAGGGTAGGCAATTGTTATGGTATAATGAGTAGGGTTGGCGGCTTTTAAATATTGTATGGTCTTATTAATATCCTCAATTGTTTCTTTAGGATAGCCTAACATAATAAACGTTCCGGTTTCTATCCCAAAAGCGTTCGTTTTCTGTATCATTGTTTTTACAACATCTACATCCACGCGCCTGTCCATTTCATCTATAATATCCTGCGAACCACTTTCAGCTCCAATCCAAATTCTGAAACATCCAGCGTTTTTAAGCAGCGTCAATACTTCATCATTCAGCCGCTCCGCTCTTGTAATGCACTCGAATGGGATTACAGCATTTTGTGCAATAACTTCATCGTGAAATTCCTGCAACCATTTATGGCTCACGGTAAAAACATCATCCACAAACCAGACTGCATCCGGTTTGTAAGTTTCTTTCAGGTATTTTAATTCGGCTGCTACCTTGTTAGCTGGTCTTCTTCTGTAACTTTGACCATACACTGCCGTGCTGCACCATTTACAGGTATAAGGACATCCGCGTTGTGTACTTACGGTCATTGAACTTTGCCCGTGAAAATTTTTCCATGTTTCGAGATATTTTTCAATCGGTATGGCTGCACGGTTTGGTAATGGCAAATCTTCCAGTGATTTCATTTTCTCGCGGCCTTTTGTGCGGATTAAGGTTTGATTTGAATTGAAAAATGCAATCCCATCGATAAGGCTTAAATCCTGATTTTTTTCAAGCGCCGGAACAAGCTCTGCCATAGTTTGTTCGCCTTCCCCGATTACAATGACATCCGCCCCGTTCAGGAGGTATTTGTCACAATTATGGGTTACATCAGGGCCACCAAGGATGATTTTAATATGGCGAATTTCAGATGTGCTCTTTATAAATGAGATTAATTCAAGCACTTTCACCTTTGTCATCAGGTTAGTGTAGAATGCTATAATCGCCGGGCGTTCGGTAACAAGATGCGATCTAAATTCTTCAGTTGAAGAGAAAGTTGTATCGAAAACCGAATTGCGGATACAACTTTCTCTTCAACTGAA
>DLGS01000352.1 GCA_002482815.1 Bacteroidetes bacterium UBA7688 | reverse complement strand
ACACAGGCTGCTGCTCATATTCTTACCACACGCTTTCCGGAAGTGGAGAAGGTAGTGACTAAAATAGGCAGCGGAGAAGTGCCCACCGACCCGATGCCGATGGAAGCGAGCGACATGATGATTATTCTGAAAGACAAAAAGGAATGGACATCAGCATCCACATTTGACGAACTGAGCGAGAAAATGGGGAAAGAACTGGAGGATGTTCCGGGTGTAACCTTTGGATTTCAATATCCGGTTCAGATGCGCTTTAATGAACTGATGACCGGGGCCAGACAGGATGTGGTGTGCAAGATATTTGGCGAGAACCTGGATACGCTTGCCCATTATGCAGCCAGGCTGGGCAGGATTGCAGATAATGTATCCGGCAGCCAGGACCTTTATATCGAACCGGTGACAGGGATGCCGCAAATCATTATTGAATTTAACCGCGCAACTATTGCCCAATACCATTTGAATATCGCCGATATCAACCGGGTGATCAATACGGCGTTTGCAGGGCAATCCACCGGCCTTGTTTTCGAAGAAGAAAAACGATTCGACCTGGTGGTGCGAATCAATGCCGAACAAAGAAAAAATATTGAAGATGTTCAAAACCTGCTCATACCAACCCCGACAGGAACACAGGTACCTTTGAACCAACTGGCTAACATTTCCATAAAAGATGGCCCCAACCAGATACAGCGGGAAGATGCCAAACGCAGGATTGTGGTCGGTTTCAACGTCAGGGGCAGAGATGTACAGAGCATAGTGGACGAATTGATGCAAAAGACCAAAGCACAAATCAAATTGCCCAGTGGCTATTATATTACTTATGGCGGAGCCTTTCAAAACCTGAATGAAGCAAAAAAACGCCTGATGATTGCAGTGCCCGTTTCATTGGCCATGATTTTCCTCTTATTGTTTTTTGCGTTCAGGTCTGTAAAGCAAGGCTTGCTAATTTATACAGCCATTCCGCTTTCTGCAATCGGGGGAATTTTCTTTCTGGCGCTACGTGGAATGCCCTTCAGCATCAGTGCAGGCGTGGGCTTCATAGCCTTGTTCGGTGTGGCAGTACTCAATGGAATCGTACTGATTGCAGAATTCAACCGGCTGAAAAAGGAAGGGATGAACAACCTGAACAGAATTGTATTGACCGGAACCAAACTCCGCCTGCGTCCTGTTTTGATGACAGCATTTGTTGCTTCGCTTGGTTTTCTGCCTATGGCATTGAGCAACGGCGCAGGAGCTGAAGTGCAACGCCCGTTGGCAACTGTGGTTATCGGAGGTTTGATGCTTGCAACATTCCTGACCTTGTTCGTGCTGCCGGTCCTTTATATCATTTTTGAAAAAACGAAACCTGACAGAAGAATGAAAAACAAGACAATTATATCTTCAGTATTGTTATTGCTCTTACTTTCCTTTCAAAGCAAAGCTCAGAATACAATTTCACTGAGTGCGTCGATTGATTCGGCGATGAAAAATAACCTGGGTGCCAGAAACGAAAATCTGAAATCAGCTTATCAAAAACAACTGATAAAAAGCTCCTTCAACATAGCACCGATCAATGTTACAGGTGAATATGGTCAAATCAACAGCATCTATAAAGACAACCGTATTGGCATTTCGCAAACCATCAGCTTCCCGACAGTATATGCCCGTCAACACAAGCTGGGAAAGGCAGAATGGCAATCAGCTGTATGGAATGAGACTTTGAAAAAGGCGGAATTGAAAAAGCTGGTGACAGAAACCTTTTATGCTTTAATCGTTCTGCAGGAAAAGGAAAAGCTGCTGCAGAAAAGCGATAGCATCTATGCTGCTTTTTTAGACAGGAGTAATTTAAGATTCAGGAAAGGGGAAAGCAACATCCTTGAAAAAGCGACTGCAGAAACGCAAAGAGGCAATATAAAAATGCAGCTCAACCAGCTATACCAGGAAAAAGAACTGATGCAAATACAGTTTATGTTGCTGCTCAATACCAGCCAGATGTTCATGCCTGAGGCAAAAAGTTTAAAGCAAACATTTGTCAGCAACAAACCATACTTCAGCCTGGAAAACCACAGCTCCTTAAAGCTGATAGCCCAGGAGAAAGAAGTCAGCATCGCACGCCGGAAACTGGAGCAGTCAAGGCTTTTGCCGGACATCAGCATTGGCTATAATAATATGACTATGCGTGGAAGCGGTGCGGATAATAAACTCTATGATGGCACAACAAGGTTTCAGTCTGCACAGCTGGGCTTAGGGCTGCCTTTGTTTTTCGGAGCGCAAAAAGCAAGGATAAAAGCTGCGAAATTATCGCAGGAAATCGCCACGCAAAACTATGCTATTGCCAGGCAGCAATTGCAATCACAAATAGCCTCAGCTCAAAAGCAATATGAAACCAACCTGCAGAATGTGGCCTATTTTGAAGAGCAGGCACTACCAAACGTAGGCTTGATTTATGATGCAGCCAACAAACAATTTGCCAACGGCGACATCAACTACCTGGAATGGGTGACCCTGACCAACCAGGCCATCAGCCTTCAAAGCAACTATATCGATGCTTTGCAATCTTTAAATGAGAGTATCACGCTGCTCAATTTCCTTACCTCAAATTAATCCGACAATGCAAAAAATAATAAGCATAATAGCGTCTCTTTTTCTTCTTTCATCCTGCGGAAATAAAACCAAACCGGAAGAACAAAAGCCGGTGAAAGCAGTCAATGAAAATATCGTCACCCTTACTGAAGCACAGTTAAAAGGGGCGAAACTTCAAACCGGACAACTGGAGCAAAAAGCAATTTCGACCACGATCAAAGTGAACGGCAAAATTGATGTTCCGCCCCAAAACATGGTCTCGGTAAGTATGCCCCTGGGAGGCTACCTTAAAACCACAAAATTGCTTCCCGGCATGCACATCAGAAAAGGGGAAGTCATTGCCACCATGGAAGACCAGCAATACATTCAGCTGCAGCAGGAATACCTGACCACGAAGTCGAAACTGGCCTACACGGAAGCAGAATATGAACGCCAGAAAGAATTGAACCAAAGCAAAGCCAGCAGCGACAAAGTGTTTCAGCAAACGCAGATGGAATACAATACGCAAAAAATCACCTTACGCTCCCTGGCAGAAAAATTAAAATTAATCAACATCAACCCTGCTGCCATTAATGAAAACAACATTTCGAAGAGTGTGAATATTTATGCCCCGATCAATGGATTCGTTTCGAAAGTGAACGTAAACATCGGCAAATATGTAAACCCTGCAGATGTTCTTTTTGAACTGGTGAACCCGACAGACATTCACCTGAATTTACACGTTTTTGAGCAGGACCTGGATAAACTATATATCGGTCAGAAACTGATTGCCTATTCCAACAACAAACCCAATGAAAAGCATCCCTGCGAAATTATCCTCATCAGCAAAGACATCAGCGCGGAACGCTTTGCTGAAGTTCATTGCCATTTTGAAGATTACGACAAAACCTTGTTCCCGGGTATGTATATGAATGCAGAAATAGAATTGCACAATGAAAGTCTGTCTGTACTGCCGGAAGAAGCCATTGTCAACTTTGAAGGCAAGCATTTTGTTTTTATTGCCAGAGAAAAAAATGTGTTTGAACTGACCGAGGTAACAACCGGAGCAAAAGAAAACGGGTTTATAGAAATTAAAAATGCAACGGAATTCAGTAATAAATCCATTGTAATAAAAAGTGCCTATACCCTGCTGATGGCCCTGAAAAACAAAGCAGAAGAAGATTAAAAACAGCAAGAAACGGGTTGCAGGCTTTGCAATCCGTTTCTACTTTTGCATTAAACGAAGAACTATGGAGGAGGCAAACCAACATTATAATAAGATAGCAGAAGCAATTGCATTTATCAATGACAACTTTAAACACCAGCCGGACCTCAACGAGCTGGCGCAACATGTACATCTGAGCCCGTTTCATTTTCAGCGATTATTTACCGAATGGGCCGGTGTAAGTCCTAAGCAATTCCTGCAATACATCAGCGTTTCTTATGCAAAGGACATCCTTAAAACTAAACAGTCGAGCCTTTTTGACACGGCCATCGAAGCGGGCCTTAGCGGCACAGGACGCTTACATGATCTCTTTGTGAAAATAGAAGGAATGACGCCGGGTGAGTTTAAAAACGGTGGCGAGAATCTTATCATAAAGTATTCTTTTACTGAAAGTCCTTTCGGCAACCTACTGGTGGCCAACACTGAAAAAGGCATTTGCCATATTGCTTTTGGGGAAGAAGAAGCCATTGCGTTGGATGCTTTAAAGCAATCATTTCCTAAAGCAACGTACCGGAATGAAAAAGACCCGCTGCAAAAAATTGCCCTGCAGATATTTCACCAGGAGTGGACGAATAAGGATCAGTTGAGATTGCATTTGCGGGGTACAGATTTTCAGCTAAAAGTTTGGGAAACACTACTCAAAATTCCGATGGGAAAGCTCACAACTTATGGTGAGATAGCACATTCAATCGATAACCCCAAAGCTTCCAGGGCTGTAGGGACCGCTATTGGCAGCAATCCTGTAGCCTTTCTTATCCCTTGCCACAGGGTGATACAATCCACCGGCGCATTTGGCGGATATATGTGGGGGCCAAACAGGAAAGCAGCAATTATTGGTTGGGAAATGGCTAAGGCGGAAACAGGAGTCAGGGATCAGGGGTTAGGGGACAGTA
>DLGS01000151.1:12460-13929 GCA_002482815.1 Bacteroidetes bacterium UBA7688 | reverse complement strand
CATTGATGATTGACTCATTAAGATTACTAAACAAACGATTGTTTGCTTTACCTAATGTCCCCAGGCTAATTTCATAATTTCCTGTAGTTGGGTTTGGCTGATATTGAACTTTACGCTGGTCAGGCTGATTGTTGGTTACATTATTATAACTTACCACCCAGTTTAGTTTTTTCTGCGCATCCCCACCCAAGCTATGATCACCTTCAAGTGTCGTTTTGAATAATGATTTTTGAATAAGATCAAATGCATAATATTTCAGGTAAGTTGTAGAACCTGCATCATAACCTTCACGCGATAGATAGTTGTCGTCAAAAGTTCTGTTATACAGATTTTTGAAGGATATTTTCGTATTTGCAGTGCTGTAGGCAATATTAGCCAGACCACCGATTGTGGTGTTGTAATTATTTACCTGATCCAGGTAATTATAGTTACCGTAAACACGCTCCACATCACGCTTTACAGTTTCGTTATGGCTATAGTTAATTGCTCCGGTAACACCTACCCTCTTATTGTTTTTCAATTCATACAGACGTCCTAAGCTACCTTGCAAAGTCATACCTGGCAAAGCTTTTCTATTCGTTACAGCGAAATTATTATTTAACGAAGAAAGATATTGATTACCTTCTGCAGCAGTGGGTGAATTGGCAGCAAGCTTATCATAGCTAGGAATCGAATTGGGTAATTGACGGTCGCCATTGTCAAATCCAATAATATCAGTTGGCGTTTTGTATCCTGTTTCAAACTTTTTAAAGGTTGAAACAGTATTGTATGATCCTCCGATTGATATGCTGTTAAAGTTTTTATCAGGAATTTCTTTGGTCAGAATATTAATTACACCACCTGCAAAATCTCCAGGCAAATCAGGAGTTCCTGATTTAGAAATTATAATATTGTCAATCAATGATGAAGGAATAATGTCAAAAGAAAACGCCTTTCTGTTCGGCTCTGTACTCGGTAAAAATGCGTTGTCAATTAGTGCTGTATTATAACGATCTGTCAGTCCACGAATAATTACGAATTTATTATCCTGAATAGTCGTTCCACTCACACGCTTCAAAACCTCACCAGTACTTTTATCCGGAGATTTTTTAATTGCTTCAGCAGAAATACCATCACTTACAGATGCTGAATTTTTTTGAGCAATATAAAGTGCATTCAAAGATTCCTTTTTGAGCGTAGAGCGGATAACAACATCCTTCAAAACATTGGTTTTATTTTCTTCTTTTATAGCAAGACTCATTGGTGTAATTGTTCCATTCTCAATCTTCACATCGGCAATTTCTTTTGTAACATAACCCATATAACGAACCTGAACAGTATAGGTACCATCCGGAACTTTCAATTCAAAGTCGCCATCTTCATCGGAGAAGGCAGCAACTGTACTTAAAGATGGAATCAAAACAGTAACCCCAACAAGGGTTTCTCCTGTCTTTTCATCTGTAATTTTTCCTTTCAATGTACCTTGTAAA
>DLGS01000151.1:0-12395 GCA_002482815.1 Bacteroidetes bacterium UBA7688 | reverse complement strand
ATTGCATTGCTTATCAGGCCCAGGCATAACATTAAAGTAATCGCAAAACGCATATGTATCAATTTTGTGCAAATGTCCCCGGCCAATGTTACCATATCGTAAAGCGAATATTACCGAATTGTTACCAGAAGCCAAATTGGCCACAGCAAAGGCTTTCAGCACATTATTTTTCTGATATTTTTGTGTTAACAGCATTCAGGAACACAAGATGAAGCTATTTTTAGATAATACTGATAACTTTGAATCCTTATGAACATCCGTCAGTTATTCCAGAATCACCTTGCTCAAACCTCACCGGAACCTGTAGCCCTGCATATTGCCTCTGCTAAAGGAAATTATCTTACCGACATCAACGGAAAGCAATATCTCGATTTGATTGGCGGCATCAGTGTTTGTAACGTGGGACACTGTCACCCCAAGGTGGTGGATGCGATAAAAAAACAGGCGGATGAATACCTTCATATTATGGTGTATGGAGAATTAATCCAGACACCACAGATTTCGTTTGCCCAAAAAATAATCCATCAACTTCCCGGGCAGCTTAATAGTGTCTATTTCACCAATTCGGGGACAGAAGCCTGCGAAGCTGCATTAAAACTGAGTCATCGCATAACCGGCCGACCCAATATCATTGCCGCCAACAATAGTTATCATGGTCATACAATGGGTGCGCTCAGCGTGATGGGAAGCGAATACTGGCGAAATGCTTTCCGCCCGCTTTTGCCTGGTGTTGGTCATTACGATTACAACAGCCAGGCAATGATTGATGCTATAGACAAAGACACAGCATGCGTTCTTATAGAGTCTGTACAAAGTGAAGCGGGCATTATTGCTCCCGATCTGGAATGGATAAAAGCCCTGAGACAAAAGTGTAATGATACCTGTACACTTCTTATTATGGATGAGATACAAACCGGATTCGGTCGTACCGGTAAAATGTGGGGCTTTCAACATACAGAAATCATTCCGGATATGATTTTATTGGGAAAAGCGCTGGGCGGAGGAATGCCGATGGGCGCTCTTGTTACCAGCACCCAAATGATGAATTGTTTTACCCATAACCCGGTTTTGGGTCATATGACAACCTTTGGAGGCCATCCGGTTTGTTGTGCAGCTGGTTTAGTTGCCTTTGAGGTCTTATTGGACGAACATTTGATAGAGCAAGTAGCAGAAAAAGAACAATTGTTTCACCTATTGCTGGTGCATTCTTCTATTGTTGCCCTGCGCAGCAAAGGTTTGCTGATGGCGCTGGAGCTCAAAGACAATAAAACCGTATTGGCAGTTTTGGCCGATGCTATGGAGCATGGCTTGTTCTCCGATTGGTTTTTGTTTGCCGATAATTGTGTGCGTATCGCCCCACCCCTCACTATTAGTTTGGACGAAATCCGTAAAGCCTGCGGAATTCTGCTGAATGCCATTGACAGGATTAAAAACTGATACAAGAAAGCAAAAAAAATTTCACAGCAATGGCTTTGAACAAGTGTTCGTACATTTGCGAACAATAAGCTTAAAAATAACTATAAAATGCCCAGCATCATCAAAACCGATTATTTCACTATTGAACAAGAACAAACAGCCCGATTTGCAAAAGCCCTCGGTCATCCTGTGCGCATTGCTATTTTAGAATTACTCAGTTCACAAACCTGCTGTTATCATGGTGATATGGCTGAAGAATTACCCATTGCAAAGTCAACTCTTTCGCAACACCTGAAAGAACTAAAAGACGCCGGACTGATACAAGGTGATATTACCCCGCCCACTACCAAATATTGTATTCACCGTGAAAATTTTAAACTAGCAAAAGCTTTGCTCAACAAAGCCCTTCAATAATTTTTTAATTGTACGATTCGTAATTTTGCGAATTACGAATTATAATTCGTAAATTTGCGAACAATCAACAAAAAAAGCTAATTATGATACAGTTTAAAGTACTGGGCCCCGGGTGCACCAAATGCAAAACCACCTACAGCAATGTGCTTGAAGCCATAAAACAAACAGGCATTGAAGCCACTGTTGAAAAGATTGAAGACATTGAAGAAATGATGAAATACAATGTACTGACCACTCCTGTATTGATGATTAATGATGAAATAAAAATAAAAGGCAGAGTTGCTACGGTGACTGATATTATAGAGCTTTTTAAAAACAGATAAGATGCAAAATCAAGATTTGGTGAAGGAATTTGCCAAACTACAACTCAAGAATGGGTGAAAATGGAGCCTTATTAATAGATGTTCGCGAAATAGAAGAGGTGGACGCATTGGCCTATGATGTACTCAATATTATCAATATTCCTTTGAGTGATTTTGAAAATCGGTACAGCGAAATTCCCAAAGACAGAGAAGTGGTAATAGTGTGCAAAAGTGGCGGCAGAAGTTTACGTGCTGCAGGATTTTTAGTCAATCATGCTTATACCAATGTAGTGAGCATGCAACATGGTATTATCCGTTGGGAGCAAAAGGGATTCCCTACCAAAGGAGATACATCAATTGTCGCTACAGGCCGAGATGCAGCATCATCTTGTTGCTAACGCTAAAATTTTAAAATAAAACCATAATGTTTGATTGGCTCCAACATATTGCCGACTGGCTCATCTACAACCTTATTGGTTTAAAAACCGGTTCTAAACTTGGCGATGCACTTAACTTTTTCTTTTACGATACCATTAAAATTTTCATTCTCCTCGGGCTAGTGACGATACTGATGGGAATCATCAATTCCTACTTCCCGATAGATAAAGTCAGGGATTTTTTGACCAGGAAAAAGCTATATGGACTGGATTATTTTCTGGCCTCATTCTTCGGAACCATCACTCCATTTTGTTCCTGTTCTTCTGTTCCATTGTTTATTGGCTTTGTAAAAGGCGGTATTCCTTTGGGTGTCACATTGGCCTTTCTTATATCATCTCCTCTTGTGGATGCTGTTTCGGTAGCCATATTTTTAGGGATGTTTGGTTTGAAAACAACCATTATATATGTCGTAAGCGGAATTGTTCTTTCGATGATTGCCGGATATATTTTAGGCAAACTTCGGCTGGAGCAGCTACTCACGCCATGGGTGCAGGAATTACTAAAAAATCAAAGTAAAGAAGCAGAGGTTTATGAAAACAAAAAGACTTCGTTCAGAGAAAAGTTGCCGATAATTTTACAGGACGCAGCAGCCATCATCAAAGGTGTGTATCTATATGTGCTGGGCGGAATAGCGATTGGTGCGTTGATGCATGGCTATGTACCCACTGGCTTTTTTGAAGTTTATATCAGCAAAGACAACCCTTTTGCAGTACCCATTGCCGTTTTGTTAGGCATTCCTATGTATAGCAATGCTGCAGGAGTGCTACCCATTATGCAGGTGTTGGTGCAAAAAGGTATTCCATTGGGTACAGCAATTGCCTTCTCGATGGCTGTGGTGGGCTTATCCGTTCCCGAAGGATTATTGCTCAAGAAGGTTATGTCTGCCAAAATGCTGGTGATCTTTTTTAGTGTAGTGGCCACTTGCATCATCATTTCAGGCTATTTATTCAATATGATATTATGACAACAAAAACAGAAACTTTGCTTCAGTTGTGGATAGAAGCCCGCACAAGGTTTAGCAATCAAATAGAAAATATCGGCCCTGATGATCTTCAAAAAAAACTGGGCAATGCCCCCAATTCCATCGGTTTTCTGATACGTCATATTGGCGATGTGGAATTGCTTTTTGCCAAAAATGTGTTTGGCGACAATACGGTAAAAGTGAGCGCCCAAACGGTGATTGATAAAAAAGATACAGGTGAATGGACCGACTTACCGGCTTTGAAAAATTATGTAGCTGAGTCTTTTGAAAAACTAAAAACGATAGTAGAAAAGCAAACCGAAACCGATTGGGAAACGACCATTACCACTAAAGAATTTGGCAGCAAAACCAAAGCACAAGCTTTTGGCCGAATTGTTTCTCATACAGCCTATCACGCAGGCCAATTGGCCATTATTCATAAATACGGAACAATTTAACCTCTACATAAAATGAACAAAATCATAACCATAATCAGCATCATAGCAACTTTCGTAATACTGTCTTGCAGCAATCCAAACAATACTCAGGAAAAGACAGAAAAACCCTTAACAACAATCCAAGAAACAGATTCATCCACTCGGATAGAAGTTTATGCTTTTCACGGTACTAACCAATGTGAAACTTGCAAAAACATGAAAGCTCATACCAAAGCTACATTGGAAAAATATTTTGCTGAGGAATTAAAATCCGGAAAAATAGTGTTTCAAATTATTGATGTTGATGATCCACAAAACGAAAAAATTGCTGAGAAGTTTCAAGCAACAGGAACAGCGTTGATGCTCAATGAAATAAAAAATGGCGAAGAAAAAATAATTGACTTGAGCGATATGGCTTTTGAAAAAGCAAATGAAAAAGAACTATTTGTAGAAGATTTTAAATATAGAATTGCTGAGCTAATTAAGAATTAATCAACATGAATGCACAACTTTATGAATGGTTGCACAATAGCAATGTACCTTTTTTTTCAGCACTATTGTTAGGATTATTAACCGCTATTGCTCCCTGTCCTTTGGCCACCAACATCACTGCCACAGCCTATTTAGCCAAAACAATTGAGAGCAAAAAGAAAGTGCTGTTGAGTGGATTACTCTATACATTGGGTAGAATGTTCTCCTATACTTTGATAGCAAGTATCATTTATTTTGGAGCTAGTAAATTTCAAGTCGCTAAATTATTTCAAAAATATGGAGAGCAATACATCGGTTTTGTAATGGTCATTATAGGCTTGATAATGTTAGGCATCATCAAGCTAAATTTCATAAATGGAGGAACCTTTACCGACAAAATTTCTGAAAAATTCAAGGATAAAGGATTGTTAGGTTCATTGCTTCTGGGCGCATTATTTGCAATGGCTTTTTGTCCTTATAGTGGCGCATTGTTTTTCGGAATGTTGATGCCCATGACTATAAAATCAGGATTGCATTTACCAATTGCTTATTCCATCGGCACGGGAATTCCTGTGATTTTATTTGCTTTTGTAATAGCATTTAGCATCAAAAAATTAGGCCTTTACTTTAAAGCAATTACCAAAATAGAAAAAGTGATGCGCATTGTTGCGGGCCTGGTGTTTATCATTACAGGCTTGTATTACATCAATATCTTTTTCAAAATTCTATAAAATATTTACTTTTTATACTTGCAATATCTTTTTCGGCTTGCCACACTGGTAAACGTCTTTCGTTTACAACATTGGACACCGATTTTTCACAGGGAAGATTAACACACGAACAAACAATTTCAATAAAAGACCTTGAAAAATTTCACGGCCATCTTTGCGATGGTTTGATAGTGGGTGCATTGGCCATGCAGCAAGCGATGACAATAGTATATCCTCATCAGACTATAGACAGAACCAACTTAAGGATAGTTAGCAAGCCTTCCCTTGCCTCACCCATGTTGCGATATACCTCACAGGTGCCCCTTTATCATTGCAACACTTTTTATCTCGACACAGCCATAGAGGGCTTGAACAACATTTAGCGAATAGATAATTCGAAAGGAATTGCTGTTGCCTTGAATGCCGGCGTAAAACCAATTGCTATTGATAGTTTGGGCAAGTTAGCCTTCCAACAAAAGCTACTTCCCTGCGACATCAATCATTTAAGAAAACCAGAAGATATTTTACTAAAAAACGCCTTCTATCCGATCCAAATAAAATTTTTACGATAAGCGAAATTTCCAATTACGTTTGGCAACCAAAAAACCGAGAACGATTATTTAAAGACAGGCTTTGTCAATAAACTTTTGCCGTAGTGCAAACAGCTCAGCCATTGAGGGGAAGTGCATTAATGACAAACGTTTACGATAAAAAAATACAGGCCTGTCTATTATCGATTTAATAAATAAAGCCTGCAAAAGCCCGGCTGCAAATAATGAAAAAAATTTATCTCAATCCGATATAACCTATAAAAAGTAACCGAATATAGATATTTTCGCCTCTGGTTATAATCACGAACTGTATGAATAATCTTATTTTATCCGTAGCAGATAATATTGATGCAATGTTGGCATATTGGGACAGCGAACTTGTATGCCGGTTTGCCAACAAGGCCTACATTGAATGGTTCGGCAAGAGAAAAGAAGAAATGATTAACAAAATTACCTTACAGGAATTACTGGGTCCTTTATTTGAAAAAAACCAGAGTTATATCTCTGCAGCCCTCAAAGGTCAAAAACAAATCTTCGAACGCGAGATTAAGACGCCAAACGGGACAATACGTTCATCATTGGCAACCTACATCCCACATTTAGAAGAAGGAAAAGTGAAGGGTTTTTTTGTTCACGTGGCCGATATATCAACTATAAAAAATCTCCAGAGAGAACTTTTAGAATCACTTGAAAAAGAAAAAATGCTTAACGAATTAAAAAGCAATTTCGTTTCGATTGCCTCACATGAATTCAGGACCCCTTTGACGATTATTCTTTCAAGCACCTCCCTTATCAAAAAGTATAGAAAAATGGAAGAGTGGGATAAAACAGAAAAGCACCTCGAAAGGATTCAAGCAACAGTCTATAATCTCGAAACAATTTTGAATAATTATCTTTCTCTCGAAAAGATAAATCAAAACAAGGTTGAAGTTCATTATGAATCCTTTAATTTACCACAGTATATAAATCAAATCAAATCAGAAATGAGTGAATTGCTGAAAACAAATCAAAATATTATTTATCACCACACAGGGGATGAAATCATAAACTCTGAAAAACGTATCCTTCAAACCATATTATCCAATCTCATTTCCAATGCAATAAAATATTCAGCAAAAGACATCAATATCCAATCTGAAACCAAAAACGAAATTATTTCCATTTCAGTTCAAGATCATGGAATTGGAATTTCCCAAGAAGATCAAAAGAATCTGTTCACAAGTTTTTTCAGAGCTAAGAATTCACAAATGAATACTGCAGGTTCCGGTTTGGGATTAAGCATAAGTAAACGCTTTGTAGAATATCTGGCTGGGAATATTAACATTGAAAGCGAATTGGGAATAGGAACGAAAGTTACATTTACTTTACCCTTTACAACGACCTCTGTTTCTTAGGGATGCCCGGGGATATTAATTTAACCTATTCCTATAATTAATAGTTTTAAGGATATCCTATCTTCCTCTCTTTAAAAAATTAAAAATTGGATAAAAGAAGGAAGATGAAGATGCTTCATTGGTTTCCAACAATTTTAATCCGCAATTATAACTGTTGCATAAACGTGTGAATACAATTCAACGTAAATGTAGATGACGAATGATGAAGATAAAACTAACTTTAATTCTATTACTATTATCAGCTATTACATTTGGCCAAAGCGCATCAAGCATTCTTCCTAAATGCGACAGAACCACTTGTGATACGGTTGGAAAAAAGGACATTATAGATGTCATCAAAAAAAGCTTCCACATCAGGAAAAGCAAACCCAGAATTGTACAGGATAAGAAAATATATTTTTCATTTTTCCCTGCCGGTAATGCAGCCACCGGAAGCAGTGGAAAGGCACTGGTGACCAGCACTACGGCAACAATGTATCTTGGCAGCCGCAAAACAACCAATATTTCAAGCGCCACATTTACGCCGTATTTTAATTTCAAAGGACGATTTGGGCTGCCCTTACGCAGCAGTATCTGGTTTCTGAATAATACATGGACACTGCAGGGAGATATCCGGTTTCTGGTTTATCCGCAGTATACATGGGGATTGGGAAGCAAAAATAGTTCTGAAGAAAAAACACTTATAGATTATCAGTACATCCGTTTTTATCAGACAGCTTTGGTAAGAATAAAACCCTATTTGTATATCGGTGGCGGGTATAGGCTTGATTACCGCACCAATGTTCACAGTGACGAACCGACTATCCGTTTAGATTCATTTACCGGTTACAAATATGGTGTTGATGGCAATTCTTTTTCATCCGGACTGAGTCTGAATCTTCTTTACGATACAAGAAACAACTCGGTCAATCCTTTGCCGGGTGCTTATGCCAATTTTGAGTACAGGCTTAATCCAAAATTGCTGGGCAGCCAGGATACATGGCATTCAATATATATCGATCTGAGAAAATACATTTCCTTAAACCCATGCCAGCTGGAGAAACAAAACACGCTCGCTTTCTGGACTTACCTCTGGACATCAATCAACGATAAAACACCCTATCTGGATTTGCCCAGTACAGGTTGGGATCCACATAACCGTTCTGCAAGAGGCATTGATCAAAACCGCTACAGAGGTAAAACACTCTATTATTTTGAAACCGAATACCGGCGCGACATTACCCGAAACGGCCTCCTGGGTTTTGTGCTTTTCAGTAACATCAATACGGTAAGCGGTTCGGGAACCTTCTTATCCTCCTGGCATCCTGCAGCCGGTGCCGGACTCAGGGTAAAATTTAATAAAGGGGGCTCAACCAATATCTGTATTGATTATGGTGTAAGTAAGGACTACAAAGGATTTAAAATTGGATTGGGGGAAGTATTTTAAAGTAAGCCTGTAATTATCTTAAAATAAAAGAAAAAGTAATTGTAAGCGGATCCGTCATTAAAAGGTCACTTAACTTTATTCTATGCAAAAACCACTGCTCAGTTTTGATGATTACGGAATTTATTGTGCTGCAGCCGATGTATACATTGATCCATGGAAGCCTGTAAAAAAAGCAATTATCACACACGCACATTCCGATCATGCCCGATGGGGAATGGGTTTTTATCTGGCGCACGAACATGCTATTCCGGTAATGAAATACAGGCTTGGAGAAGATATTAAGACACAGTCATTAAAGTACGGGGAAGAAATAATAATGAACGGTGTGAAAATCAGTCTTCATCCCGCAGGACATATCTGGGGTTCGGCACAAGTGCGTTTAGAATATAAAGGTGAAGTGTGGGTGGTGAGTGGTGATTATAAACTTCAGGCTGACGGTATTTCTGTCCCGTTTGAACCTATCAAATGCAACAGTTTTATTACCGAAAGTACCTTTGGTTTGCCCATCTATAATTTTCCTGAAACACAGGAAGTCCACGAAGAAATTAACGCTTGGTGGCAAACCAATCGTGAGGAAGGAAAAAACTCTGTTTTACTGGCTTACTCCTTAGGAAAAGCACAACGGGTAATGGCGCACCTTGATCCATCGATTGGAAATATTTACACCCACGGTGCAGTACACAACATCAATGAGATATACGAAGCACACATCGGACCATTGCCTGAAGCGCTAAGAATTGACAGTTCCGTAAACCGTAAAGAAATCAAAGGGGCGATGATTATTGCACCACCATCCGCAATTAGTACTCCCTGGATGCGAAGTTTCAGCCCTTATAAATGGGCTATCTGCAGCGGCTGGATGCAATTGCGTGGCACAAGGCGAAGACGCGGAGCAGACAGAGGTTTCATCATGTCAGATCATGCAGATTGGGATCAACTGAATACCGCAGTTTTAGCAACAGGGGCAGAGAATGTTTATGTGACACACGGATACAAATCAATCTATGCAAAATGGCTCAACAGCAATTATGGCTTGAATGCGACTGAGGTTGAAACTTTATATACAGGCGAAGCATTAGAAGAAACGGCAGAAATAGAAACAACAGAAAGCAAACCAGATGAAAGCATTTAGCGAATTATTTACCCGCATAGATCAGACTGCTTCTACCAACGAAAAGGTAGATGCTTTGGCAGATTATTTTGCACAGGCAGAAGAGCAGGATGCAATCTGGGCTGTGGCTGTATTATCCGGAAGGAGACCAAAACGCACAGTTAAAACCAGCGAACTCTGGAATTGGAGCGGAGAATTAAGTGGGTTGCCTGAATGGTTGCAGGCTGAGTCTTACCATATTGTTGGCGACCTTGCTGAAACAATATCCCTGATGCTTCCTGTGAATAAAACTTTTAGCAACTATTCTTTACATGAGGTCATCGAATCATTAATTGCTTTGGGCAGTAAAGATGAAGAAGCCCGTAAATCCTACATTACAGGAATGTGGGCTGCATTGAGTACGCAGGAATTATTTGTCTTCAACAAATTTATTACCGGAAGTTTCCGTGTTGGCGTTTCGGATAAAATTGTCATTAAAGCCCTGGCAAAACATTTTAAGATTGAAGAAAATGTGGTGGCTCACCGGTTGTCGGGCGGCTGGGAGGCACAGGGCAATTCTTTACCCTCCTTACTATCTTCTGACAGCGCTAATAATGATATTTCGCGTCCCTACCCTTTCTATTTGGCATATCCACTGGAAGCAGAACCAGAGAGCCTGGGTGATGTCAGTGAATGGATTATTGAACGTAAATATGATGGTATCAGAGGGCAAATAATTGTTCGCAACCAGGAATTATTTATCTGGAGCCGAGGCGAAGATTTACTGACAGAAAAATTCAGTGAGTTTCATTCGCTGGTTCATATTTTACCTAACGGGACAGTGATTGACGGCGAAATTTTGCCGAGGAAAGAGAATTGCTATTTGCCTTTTCATGTGATGCAAACACGCATCGGAAGAAAAAATGTAACCAAGAAATCTTTGCAGGAAGCCCCACTGGTAATGGTTTGCTATGATTTGCCGGAATTGGATGGCATTGATATCCGTCATTTATCATTGGAAGAACGAAGAAATAAACTGGAAATACTTTTAGAGAATTTACAAACTGACAATCCTGATTTGCCTTTACATATTTCACCAGTTGTTTTCTGTAAAAATTGGGATGAAGCAGCGTCCGAAAGACTGAGGGCAAGAGAAACTTTTTCGGAAGGATTGATGCTAAAGAGAAAAAACAGTGAATACAAAACCGGTCGCAGGCGCGGCGATTGGTGGAAATGGAAAGTGGATCCGCTAACGATTGATGGTGTGCTCCTCTATGCACAAAGAGGTCATGGCCGTCGGGCGGACCTTTATACGGATTACACTTTTGCTGTTTGGGATGGCGAAGAACTCGTACCATTTTGTAAAGCATATTCAGGGCTGACCGATAAGGAAATGTTGTCGGTAGATAATTGGATAAAGAAAAATACTTTGGATAAATTTGGGCCTGTAAGAAGTGTGACGCCGGAATTGGTTTTTGAAATCGGGTTCGAAGGAATCAATCCTTCTCCGCGCCATAAATCGGGTGTGGCCTTGCGCTTTCCCAGAATACTAAGAAGACGATTGGACAAAAGTGCGAAGGATGCAAATACAAAAACAGACCTGATGGAACTACTAAATATATACCGGTTTGACAACGCAGAATGAGATAGCAGAGGAATGGTTTAAAAGAAATGAATGGCAGGCTTACGACTTTCAATTGAAAAGCTGGAGTGCCATTGGCAAAGGATATTCCGGGGTCTTGAATGCGCCTACAGGATTCGGCAAAACTTATGCCATCTGGTTCGGCATACTGCAGAATTACTTTGCAAAAAACAGGAATAAAAAAGGTTTACATAGCCTTTGGATTACCCCGTTGCGTGCTTTGTCGCAGGAAATATTCCGGGCCACCACAAGGGTTAGTGATGAACTGGGATTAGATTACTCTATCGCATTACGAACCGGTGATACCAGTGCTTCTGAAAAAGCTAAACAAAAGCGTTCAATGCCCAATGCACTCATCACAACACCGGAAAGTGTGCATTTAATGATTGCACAAAAAGGATATGAAGAGCGATTCAAAAATCTTCAGTTTGTTATTATTGATGAATGGCACGAACTAGTAGGAAGCAAACGTGGTGTACAGGTCGAACTTGCCCTTTCCCGATTAAAAGCCATCAACCCTAAACTTATTGTTTGGGGCATTTCTGCCACCATTGGCAATCTGGAAGAGACAATGAATGTGCTGCTCGGTAGCGAAAACAAAAAACAAACACTGATAAAAACCAAACTTGATAAACGCGTCGAAATAGAAACCATCTTTCCTTACGTTGTAGAAAAATATCCCTGGGGAGGTCATCTGGGAATAAAAATGATCGATAAAGTATTGCCGATTATTGCTGCAAATAACTCAACCTTAATTTTTACCAATACCCGATCGCAATGCGAAATATGGTACCAGAGATTGCTCGAAGCACAACCAGACCTGGCGGGCATTCTGGCAATTCATCATGGCTCATTAAGTGAGGAAGTACGCAACTGGGTGGAGAATGCCTTGCACGAAGGAAAACTGAAAGCAGTAGTCTGTACCAGCAGCCTGGATCTTGGAGTTGATTTCCGACCGGTAGATACCGTAATTCAGGTAGGATCTCCAAAAGGCGTAGCGCGTTTTATGCAACGTGCAGGTCGCAGCGGACATCGGCCCGGAGCCATAAGTAAAATATATTTCCTGCCTACACACTCCTTAGAAATTGTAGAAGGCAGTGCTTTGCGGCATGCTATTGCGCATAATCAAATTGAGCAGCGGAT
>DLGS01000279.1 GCA_002482815.1 Bacteroidetes bacterium UBA7688 | reverse complement strand
TTGCGCCCTGGTCTGTTGAGATGAATGTTCGCGCTACCCTAAACAAATGCCGGACGACAGCAAAGGATTTTCCGGCTCTTGTCTGGCTCCGGATGGTAAGGTTTATTTCTGCGGCTTTGGCCTCAATATTTGCGCGAGCAATGATGCTATGAGCACTTTCACCATTTCCAGGGTTCCGGGTCCATATGAATTCACCTCAGCAGTTTCTTTTGGAGGAAACAATCTCGGCATTGCTACAACAACACTGGGAACTGACTCAGGCGGCATTGCCCGTTTTGACGCCTCTCTTAATTTGCTGTCTTTTCAAAGATTCAAAAGTGCTTTGCATGATGTGAAAATGTTTGATGCCAATACCGGCATAGCAGTCGGAAGCGGCATTGTAATGAAAACAACAGATGGTGGTGTCAATTGGGTACGACAATCGGTGGTGGGCGACAATTTTAACAGCATTTCAGCACCGGACAGTCTTCAGATTTTCGTAAGCGGATTGAGTGGTTACATTATCAAAACAAGCGACGGCGGGAAGACCTGGAAAAGATTGAGAAATGGCGGCAACATTACCCTACCCGATTACCAGCTTTGGGATTTGTTGTTTCTAAACGAAAAAAAGGGATACGCAGTTGGCGAAAAAGGAGTGGTAATTTACTCCGATGACGGTGGGGAACATTGGTCTGAATTTGATAAGTTTACCACTGAAAATCTGCGTTTTATCAGCCTCTGCCCGGATGGAAAACTAATTACCGGTGGCGAAAACGGAACGCTTTTCAGATTGCAACAAAAATAAGCGCCTTTATTGTATCTTTGCGCCCCGAAAAGCAACGGAATTTTTATTTTAAAATACAAGCTTGCTTTTCATTATTCCTGAATAGTAAAAATAAGAACTAATCAATAATGATTTCAGTACAAAATTTATCCTTGCGCTATGGCAAGCGCGTGTTGTTTGAAGATGTAAATATTAAATTTACGGAAGGGAATTGCTATGGTATTATAGGTGCAAATGGTGCCGGCAAGTCTACTTTTATGAAAATCCTGTCGGGCGAAATTGACCCTACGACAGGTAAAGTGGAAATCAGCAAAGACATGCGTATGAGCGTGTTGAAGCAAAACCACTATGAATATGATGAAATGACCGTGCTTGAAACCGTAATGCGCGGCAACAGCAAGTTATTTGAAATCATGAGTGCAAAAGATGCACTGTATGCCAAAGAAGATTTTACAGAAGAAGACGGTCTGAAAGCCGGCGAACTGGAAGGAATATTTGCAGAAATGGACGGATGGAATGCAGAGAGTGATGCGGCAACCTTGCTGAGCAGTCTTGGTATCAAAGAAGACCTCCACTATAAATTATTGAAAGAACTGGATGGTAACCAAAAAGTGCGCGTGCTTCTGGCGCAGGCTTTGTTTGGTAATCCGGATATCCTGTTGCTGGATGAACCTACCAATGACCTTGATCTGCAGGCTATCGCCTGGCTGGAAAACTTCCTGGCCGACTATGATAAGATTGTATTGGTGGTATCGCATGATCGACATTTCCTGGATACTGTTTGTACACACGTTGCGGATATCGACTTCAGTAAAATCAATGTGTATACCGGTAACTATTCGTTCTGGTACGAGAGTAGCCAGTTGTTATTAAAACAGCGCACAGACCAAAACAAAAAAGCGGAAGATAAGATTGCTGAACTGAAAGAGTTCATCGCCCGTTTCTCTGCAAATGCGTCGAAATCAAAACAGGCCACCAGCCGTAAAAAAGCTTTGGATAAAATAAAGGTGGAAGATATGAAAGCTTCCAACCGTAAATATCCTGCTATCCTGTTCAACAACCAGGTACGCGACGCCGGTGACCAGATTCTGGAAGCCGATGGACTAGGCAAACAATTGAATGGTGAATGGTTGTTTAAGAATATCAAGTTTGACCTGAAACGCGGTCAAAAAGTAGCTATAGTTTCTGAGAACAGCCTTGCGACGACAGCGTTCTACAAAATACTGATGGGTGAAGACACAGATTTTACCGGAACATTTAAATGGGGTGTGACGGTAACGCCAACCTATCTGCCGAATGACAATTCTGAATTTTTTGAAGGAAAAGATGAAAACCTGATTGATTGGTTGCGTCAGTTTTCTGAAGAAAAAGATGAAACCTTTATTCGCGGATTCCTGGGCAGAATGCTGTTCAGTGGCGAAGAAACCCTGAAAAAATGCTCGGTGTTGAGCGGAGGAGAAAAAATGCGTTGTATGATGAGCCGTATGATGATGCTGAAAGGAAATGTTCTTTGCCTGGACGAGCCTACCAATCACCTGGATCTGGAAAGTATTACCGCTCTAAACAACGGAATGAAAGATTTCAAAGGCACTATTTTATTCACTACACGTGACCACGAACTGGCTCAAACAGTTGCAGACAGGATTCTCGAAATCACACCGAATGGTTTGATAGACAGAGAAATGAATTTCGATGATTACCTGACAGATGAGAAAGTAAAATCGCTAAAAACAGAGATGTATTAATCGAAATCGGGGGTTATAAATTAACATCTGAACCACCGGGATTTCGCAAATACTGAGTATATTTGTAGTATAAGTTTTAAAAAATAAAAGCAAGAATATGACTATTGCAAGCATCAACCCTCAATTCCTGATTTCGATGCCAAGTGGTGGAGAATGGGGAATTATCTTATTGGTTGTTATCGTGTTGTTTGGTGGTAAAAAAATACCTGAATTAGCGCGTGGAATTGGTAAAGGCATCCGTGAATTTAACGATGCCAAAGACGGAGTGAAGAGTGACATTGAGGCTGGTATCAACAACAAAGAAGTAGAAAAGAAATAGTAATCCTGCTATAAAATCTTAATGATGCAAAGCCAGTATTTTATGCTGATTTGCATCATTTCGCATCTTAACCCCATTGCGATTTTTGAGTGCCCGCTATCAATGAATAATTCACTTTAAGCGATTTTATTTATTTTTAGAACGACAAACTTATGCAACGTAAATATTTTTTCATATCAATACTCTTCGTTTTCGCCTCTATAACGGCGCAGGGACAATATTGGAAAGACCGTTTGGCTGCAACAAAAAATCAGGCAAATGCGCCGGCCAAGGATTTAAAACGGGAAAAATTAAAATTAGATTCAGCAAGGGCGAGAGCACAATTTTGCAAAGAAGAAGAAGCCAGATCAGTCATCGCAATGGCATTAGCGGCTTCTAAAGATCAACGCCAAAAAGCAATGGTACCGCTTGCCGGCCAGAAAAGTTATTTCGGTGGGATGAACGATTATACAATGGATTTCGTTCGCAGCTATATCACTTCTCACAACAAAACATTAAGCGCAGTCGACAACCGGGCAAAGACCAAATTTCCGATGATGGATAATGTCCTGAAGAAAAATAATTTGCCCAATCAGTTAAAGTACCTGGCTGTAATTGAATCTGCGCTAAACAATAAAGCAGTTTCGCCGGTTGGAGCTGTGGGTCCCTGGCAGTTTATGGAAGAGACCGGCAGAATGATGGGCCTGACCGTGAATGGCAAAAGAGATGACAGAACCGATTGGTTTAAAAGTACGACTGCAGCAGCCAAATACCTGAATTACCTTTATTTGGAAATGGAAGACTGGTTGCTGGTAATTGCCTCTTATAATTGCGGTCCAACACCGGTTAAAAGAGCGATTGAAAAAACCGGCAGCAGAAATTTCTGGGACATCAAACCTTATCTTCCCCGCGAAACACAAGGTCACGTAATGGCCTTTATTGCTACAGCTTCTATCTTCGAAAACATGAAGAAATTTATTAGCAGTGGCAAAATTCCGGAAGATTATATTATGCATCCGGAAATGGCACCTGCAAAAGGAGAGGCGAAGAAAGCAAAACCAAAACCAGCATTTTCTGAAGCCGAAATCAAGAACATGTCCATCATTACTTTAAAAGAGCCCCTGAGTCTTGAAGTATTGGAGCAGGAACTACAAATCGATCGCCATATGCTCGAAAAATGGAATCCTGATTACGAACTATTCGTGATGGACATTTATCCGGATCCGGAATACAAATTCCGCTTTCCAAAAGACAAGTTGGATGGTTTTATGGAAAAAAGGAATGCAATTGGCAAAAAATCTGAAAAATATTTCAAAGATTTATTGATGTAATTCCAGGTCTATTTATGACATTGGATTGTCTGCAGACCTTGTTCTTGCAATCCCGGACTGAAGTAAGGAATATTCAGATTCATTCCTCTCAAAATAATCAAGCAAGCCGTTATTGAAATCAGAACGGGAGTAAGCCTGTTTATTTTCTGCCGTACCGGAAAAGGAATAAACTTTCCGAAAATCATGATACTCATCATGAGCGGGAATGTTCCTAGTCCGAACATAAACATCAGCAAAGCTCCGTTAATTGCACTGCCTGTTGCCATCGCAGAGCCTATTGCCAAATACACCAGACCACATGGCAGAAGACCGTTGGCAAGGCCAATAAAATAGTAGGAATAATGCTGCTTCGGAGACTGTAATAAATTCGCAAGCTTTCCTTTTATTTTTAGATGTAGTGTATCTATCAAAGGAATTCTGAAAGGCAAATACTTTGCGATGACCAGAAACAGCAAAATAGAAACACCTAATATGATGGAAAAAGCTTGTTGATAGCCAAAAAGGAAAAACTGATTACCTATAAAACCAAACAACGCACCCAAAGCGGCATACGAACTTGCTCTTCCTATATTATACAAGACAATCAACAACAGCTTATCCACTTTGGATTTGCCATACACCGGCAAGGAAAGCGCAATAGGCCCGCACATACCAATGCAATGTAAACTTCCCAGCAATCCAATACCCAGCCCCGCGATGATGTTGAAAAACATAATTTCTATTTTACAAAGACGGGCTGTTCATCGTAGTAAGCAATCCCATTATTTTTCCATTGAATACGCATCGTATAATTACCGGTAATAAATTTCGATTTTGAAATCATTTGCTCGCCGGAAGAATCAATAACCAAAGGAATAACACGATCTTTTGACTTATCAGATGGACGCAAAAACGTAATTGTTCCTTCACTGATGTTTTCACTAACCTTCTCCGGAAATGAAATTTTAATAAAGTCGAGCGGCTGGCTGACGACGATTGTTCCTTCATTACTATTTAAGTTATCAGAAGCATCAATCAGCTCCTGATGCTTCAATTCTTTCAAATAATACTGGTCATCCACCATCTCATTAGTTTGCTTCATAGCAATTGTCACCATAGTGCCCATTCCCAAAACAAACAACACGATAACCATCAAAATTTTATATCCCCAATTCATAAAAACAACTGTTTACTTTATTAAGATTTAAATAAATGGCCCCAGAAAACTCGAACTAACTGTTTGAATCTTTTTGCCATTTTTATACACGCCTACTTCAATTTTTGTATTTCGCTTATGAATACTGCTCTTATCAATGATGATAAAAAATGTCAGTTCATTAATAGCTTCTTTATGGATAACGTTTTCGTGCTCACTGATCATTTTCACTTCGCCGGCCATATTTTCCAATCGCAATTCTATGCGTTCTTCATTGTGTGTTTTGTTCAGGATTTTAGCATTATATAAATTGCTTAATTTATTGCCGGGCAACTCCTGATACAATTGTCCTTTTACACGCGATACGTGCGTATCAATACTATGGCTGCTTGCAATTAAATAAGTCATAATTAAAGTAAGCACTCCCAGCAGAACCGAATAGGCCTTCATACGGCCATTGAATCTAAACGGACTTCCATTGGCAATCTGGTTTTCTGAAGCATAACGAATAAGACCTAATGGCTTTTTAATTTTAATCATTACCTCATTACAGGCGTCAATACAAGCAGTGCAACCAACGCATTCCATCTGCACACCATCTCTGATATCAATACCTGTCGGACAAACATGCACACATTTATTACAATCAATACAATCACCGGTTATATTTTGTGGCGAAATTTTTCCTCTGGGTTCACCACGCTTATAATCATACGCCACTTGCATGGTGTCTTTATCAAACATCACACTTTGTAATCTGCCATATGGGCAAATCGTCGTACAAACAATATCTCTTACAAATGCAAATACTGAATAAAATAAAAAAGTAAAAAACAATAATCCAGCCAGAAGCATTAAATGCTCCGAAATCGGTTCTTTGATAATTTTCAGCAATCCTTCAACACCAATGATGTAAGACAAAAAAGTATTGGCAATAATGAACGACAGCAAAATAAAAGCAAGGTGCTTACCGCCTCTACGCAATATTTTGTCGGTATCCCAAGGTGCCTTATCTCTTTTTTGTTGCTGCGTATAAGACCCTTCAATCCACCATTCGACTTTACGAAACATCATTTCCATAAAAACAGTTTGCGGACAAACCCATCCACAAAAAAGCCTGCCATAAACTACAGTAAATAAGGCAACAAAAATGATAGCCATAATCATTCCTACAGCGAAGATGAAGAAATCCTGTGGCCAGAATATTTTACTGAAAATGATAAACTTTCCTTCCGGAAAATTGAGCATAAACAATGGTTGCCCGTTTACCTTAATAAATGGGATAGAGAAAAAAGCCAGAAAGTAAAACGCAGAAAAATACTTTCTCAGGTTGTAAAACCATCCGGTAGGTTGTTCTGCAAAAACCCATTTTCGCTTACCGGTTTTAGTAACATTGCTAACACGATCACGATAGGTAGGTTGCTGTTGCAGTTTGATGTCTTCTTTTGTGTCTTCCATTCCTGTTTTCTTCGTTTTCCTCAGTAATTATCAGATCTCAGTTTAAGATCTGACCAACGTCATTTATACTTTTGCTAACTTTTCACTTCTCCTAAAGTAAAATGCCGGACAAGCTATGGTCCGGCATCTCTTAATAATTATTTCCTTACCGTATCAGCAGGTATTTGCTGAGAGCTGTCAGCTTTTGCTTCAGGTGCAGCATTCTCGGTATACAATTCTCCCTGAGGTTCTTTAGCACCAGGAGGATTTGAACCTTTCAATGACATAATGTAGCTGGACAACTGTGCAATTTGATTTGCAGAAAAATCTTCCTTCCACGATTTCATTCCCTTTTCCTGCCAGCCATATTTAATGGATTTGAAAATATTTTTAATCCCGCCGCTATGAATCCAGTAATTATCGGAAAGGTTTGGCCCTACCGAAGCCCCTTGACCTACACTACCGTGGCAAGCCACACAATTATTGGCAAACAAGGCTTGTCCTGCAGCAATCCCATCTGCATCCAACATCACAACAGAAGTTTCATCAACATTATTGGCCTGGGTTTTCAGGTATTCATCCTGTTTCACTTTAGCCTCTGCTACTGCAATATTGTATTCTTCAATTTGCAAGGGTGCACTTTCTGCAATGTGATAACGCCACAAATAAACGCCAGCAAATAAAATAGACAGAGCAAAACCAGCAATAAACCAAGGCGGTGTAACGTTGTTCAACTCCCGGATACCATCGTAGCTATGGCCTGTATCAATTGAGGCTTCTTCTTCGATCGGTTGGAAACGATTCATTTTTGTCCAGATAGAACCCAGATCGAATACTGAAGGGGAAGATTTGTCCACTCTTTTTGCTTTTTGAAAAGCTTCAATTCCGGTAAAGAACCTGATGAGTTTTGCAAAAAGAAAAATCACAACAATCTCAATTCCAATAAAGACATACAGCACCCAACGAAGCATTTCTGCATCAGTATAGGAAGATGCAGCAGTATCAGCAACAGCTGGCGCAGCATCCTGGGCAATTGCAGGACTTACAGCGAAAAAGATAAGCGCAAGAATAAGTCCAGCAATTTTTCCGCTGTTATTATTTGAAGACTCTTTTTTTCTTTTTTCGTGATAGAAAAAAACTGCGGAACGTAAGGTAAAGCCAAGTACAAAAATGACTGTTAATAAAAGTACCGCGCAAGCTAAAAGCAATGTATTGGTTTCAATTTGAAAATCAGAACTTGTTGAAGGGGGTGTACTGTCGGCTGCTCTTGCAATTGTTTGAAAAACTACACCCAGCGTACTTAATGCGACTATTTTTAAGAATTTCTTCATTGATATTGCTTTTATTATTTATCGTTATCCAAAGGAAGGTTCTCCATATATTCAATCTCACGCTTATCAGTTCTCAACACCCAAAGTGTGACAATAACAAAGAAGCTGACAAACATTAATAATGAGATGACCGGATAAACACTGACACCGGATATTTTTTCGAGGTAATGCGTAAATTTCATAAGATTAATGTTGCTGATTTGTCATTTTTTTCTCCATCTTAATATCCTTACCAACGCGCTGCAGATAGGCAATCAAGGCTATAATCTGCTTGTCGCTTTTGATATCAATCTTCTCAGATTTAAGGTTGGCGGCAATCTCATCAGCCTGCTTTTTTAAGTCATCTTTTGCAATCGCCTCATAACCTTCCGGATACGGGACACCCATATTACGCATCGCATGAATTTTAGAATTCGTTGAATTAATATCCAATTCTTTTTCAAACAACCAGGGGTAAGATGGCATAATAGAACCCGGAGCCATAGAATTAGGTTCCAACATGTGATTGAAATGCCAGCTATTCGGATATTTTCCACCGATACGGGCTAAATCCGGACCAGTACGTTTGCTACCCCATTGAAATGGATGGTCATAAACAAATTCACCGGCTTTTGAATAATCTCCATAGCGTGCCACTTCATATCTGAATGGACGAATCATCTGAGAGTGACAGTTATAACATCCCTCAGCAATATAGATATCACGACCCTGCAGTTCAAGCGGGGTGTATGGTTTTACACTACTCAAAGTTGGAACATTTGATTTGATAAGAAAGGTTGGAACCATCTCTACCAATCCTCCAATACCTACCACAATCAAGCTAAGCACAAGCAACAGCATAGGTTTTCTTTCAAAATAGGAATGCCAGTGTGCTTTCGCAGGGGCAACATATTGTTTGTTTAATGGTGCAGCTTCTGCATATTCTCTTGCCAGGAAGGTACCTTGTTTGGCTGTTTTAATCAGGTTGTAAACCATTACAAAAACACCACCTAAATAAATTGTACCACCTATTGCACGCAAAACATAGAAAGGAATTGCGGTTTGAACAGCATCAATAAATTGGTATTGCAATTGTCCTTCGGGTGTAAATGCACTCAGCATAAAATAGGTGCGGAAAGCGGCCCAGTACATTGGAATTGCATAAAGAATAATACCCAGTGTACCAATCCAGAAGTGAGTAGCAGCAAGCTTTTTGGAATATAGTTTTGTATCAAACAATTTTGGAATCAACCAATACATCATACCAAAAGTGAGGAAACCATTCCAGCCCAGTGCTCCAATATGTACGTGAGCAACAGTCCAGTCGCTGTAATGAGAAATAGCGTTTACATTCTTCAGTGATAACAGCGGACCTTCAAATGTTGACATACCATAAGCGGTAACTGCAACAACAAAGAATTTTAAAACAGGATCTTCACGCACTTTATCCCAGGCGCCGCGCAGGGTGAATAATCCGTTCAGCATACCACCCCAACTGGGCAATAACAACATAATTGAAAACGCCGTACCTAAAGATTGTGCCCAATCGGGTAAAGCCGTATACAATAAATGGTGAGGGCCGGCCCAGATATAAAGGAAAATCAGACTCCAAAAATGGACAATACTCAACTTGTAAGAATAAACAGGGCGACCGGCTGCTTTAGGAAGGAAGTAATACATCAAACCTAAGTATGGAGTAGTCAGGAAAAAAGCAACCGCATTATGACCATACCACCATTGCACCAATGCATCCTGCACACCTGCATACCAGGAGTATGATTTCATAAAGCTTACCGGGAACTCGAAAGAATTCACAATATGCAACATGGCGACAGTAACCCAGGAAGCAATGAAAAACCATATTGCTACATACAAGTGACGCTCCCGACGTGTCAAAATCGTACCAAACATATTGACACCAAACACTACCCAAATCAATGTAATAGCAATATCAATAGGCCATTCAAGTTCGGCGTACTCTTTACCGGTGGTAAAACCCATCGCTAACGAAAGTGCTGCAGCAACAATAATTAATTGCCAGCCCCAAAAATGAATTTTACTTAACGCGTTACTCCACATCGGTGTTTTGAGCAAACGGGGAATAGAATAATAAACCGCAGTAAAAATACCATTACCAACAAAAGCAAAAATTACTGCATTGGTATGAACCGGCCGTAACCTTCCGAAAGTTGTATACTCAATTCCGAAATTAAGAACCGGAAATGCTAATTGAAAGGCAATTAAAACGCCAACTAACATTCCTACAGCGCCCCAGAAAATGGTAGCCACCGCAAAAAATTTCGGGATTTTGTTGTCATAATAAAACTTCTGTAATTCCATACCTATTCTATTTACTTTTTAATTTTAGTTTTGATAGTATCGTCAAATAATATTCTGTTAGGTGGGGCAAAATCATCATCAAACTGCCCGTCCTTCACTCCCCATAAAAAAGCGACCAAAAAACCACCGGCAATCAGGATACTTACTGCAGCTATAAGAATTATAATACTCATAATTTCGAAACACAAAGGTTGTTGAAAGCATTACCCTATCCTATGCCTGTTGTCAGCGGCACTTATGATATTTGTCATCTTATTGTAATCCTTGCTTTTTTCCATAGAATTCACTCAGGCCATAAGTAAGCAGAATAATGCTCAGGGAGCTGACAGGCATCAGGATGGCAGCAATAAGCGGAGAAAGTGTTCCTTGCACAGCAAAGTACAAGCCGATAATATTATAGAGAATCGACAGCACAAAGCTTGTCATAATGATTGCTCTGCCATTTCGGGCAAACGCCAGAAAGCGGTCTAGCAAACCAAACTGCGAAGCGTCAAGTATTCCATCTGAAGCCGGCGTAAAATTGTTATTTCCTTCTGTCAGTGCAATTCCAACATTGCTTTGTTTCAACGCACCTGCATCGTTCAATCCATCACCAATCATCAAAACATTTGCATTGGTATTTGCCTGTAAATTTTTAATAAATGATAGCTTTTCTGCAGGCTGACGATTGAACAATAAATTTGCTTTGTGTCCGAAATACTTTTTCAAAAAGACGGCTTCATTATCATTGTCACCACTCAAAACAGACATCCTGAATCGTTTTCCCAACTTTTTTAAAACGTCTTCAAATCCTGATCTGTAAACATTCCTAACCTGGAAAACACCAAGGAAAGACTCATCCATTTTAACAAAGACGGCAGAACCTTCCGTTACTGAATCTGAATGTTGCGCACCAACAAACTCAGCGGAACCAATTTTTATATGCTCGTCATTAATCCAGCCTTCTATTCCTGAACCAGGAATTTCTTTAAAGGACTCTATTTCTTCATGACGAAATGCCTGTAAAAACTCATAGATTATTTTGCTTAAAGGATGAGACGATTGTGCTAAAAGAGCACCAATACTATATTTCTGATCCGTAGCAATTTCGTTTCCAACATAGTTAACCTTCATCCGTTTGCTCTCCGTAAGTGTTCCGGTCTTATCAAAAACTATGTGATCGATTTTTGCAAGATCTTCTATCACATCCGGATGGCGCAGGTAGAATTTATTCTTACTGAGAATACGTAGGATATTGCCGTTAGTAAAAGTGGAAGAAAGCAAAAGTGCACATGGGCATGCCACAATGAGAATCGTTGTCAGGGCATTCCACATCAAAAGATGTTCTCCTTTCGAAAACCAATATGCTGCTGCAGAAATTCCAATCAATAAAACAATTGCTGTAAAATACTGACTTAGGCTGTGGATAACAGATTTGCTTTGCTTTTCTGATTTAAAAACATCCTGATTCCAAAGATTGGTCAGATAACTTTGGGACACTTCCTTTACAACGATCATTTCGAGGCTTCCACCTAATTGCTTACCACCGGCATAAACAATCTCTCCAACCTGCGGAACAACAGGCACACTTTCTCCGCTCACAAAACTATAATCAATTTCCGCCCTGCCTTTAGAAAGAATCGCATCAACAGGAATTAATTCACTTGAATGAATTCTGATAACATCATTTACTTTTATCTGATCAACAATAACCGGAACAAATTTTCCATTACGACTGGTGTGAATTGCTATTGGGAAAAAGGATTTAAAATCCCTGTCAAAGGAAATTGAACGATAGGTTCGATCCTGAACCAATCTTCCCATCAACATAAAGAATACAATTCCGGACATGCTGTCCAGATAGCCGGAGCCGGTTCCACTGGCCAGTTCATAAATGCTTCTCAAAAAAGTTATGGCTATTGCAACTGCGATAGGAAAATCTATATTCAGAAATTTATTTCGCAGACCTTTCCAGGCTGTAACAAAAAACTCAGTTGCACAATAAAATAAAACCGGCAATGACAATGCGATTATAAAATAATGGAGTGCTGAACCAATTTCCTTTTCAAGAAAACCGCCGAGTGAAAAATACTCCGGGAAACTCATCATCATAATATTTGCAAAGCAAAAACCAGAAACGCCAAGTTTATACAATCGATTACCGGACGTTTTTTTGAGGGATTTATCACTTAGATTCTGCAAGCTGATATGTGGCTCATAACCAATTGCAGTAAGTGTTTCCACAACTTTTCTTAATGTTGTGAGTTTATTATCAAAAACCAGAAAGGCTTCTTTTTTTGTAAAATTTACACGGGAACTGATTATACCCTTATTGATTCGGTTAATATTTTCGAGCAACCATAGGCAACTGCTGCAATGCATTTGAGGTAAATAAAACGTAACCTGCGTTTGCTTTCCATCAGTAAAACTTATTAACTGCTGAACAATTGCAGCATCATCCAGAAATTCAAATTTATCTTCCCGGACTGCCGTTTTTTGGGCAACACCAGGATTTTCGTTGAGATCATAATAAGTACATAGCTCATTTTGATTAAGCAACTCATAAACCATTTTGCAGCCACTGCAACAAAACACTTTATCCTCCAAAGCAATTTTTGTGTTCCTGCATTCATCTCCACAATGGAAGCAGCTTGTTACATTTTCTGTTCGAGATTGCCTGGCTTTCATCTACAAATATTTACTAATTATGATGATGATTTGCTGCCGAAAAGCAAGCACAGCTTTTATTCCAGCCCAGAAGCATTCTGTTCCATTCCTCTTTTTCCTGCGCGAAAGATGTTTGAAAAACAAACAGCAGCGGATATACAGGATGAGTTCTTGGCAATTGAATCTGCTCGGCCTCACTCTCAATTTCATTCACGAGATCCATTATTGCGTGTTCCTTTTTGTAAGTCAGTTCCTGAAGCTCGGTAATATTAATATTAGGTCGTGTATCAGGATTATCTTTTGTATTGAAGACTTTTAATACCGAAGGGAACACCAACTTTAGTTCATAGTTTCTTAGTGATTCGAACTCTGATTTCAGCGTAAAAATCTGTTCGAAAATCCTGTCTGCCTGGCTACAAATTGAAGTATGGTTTACATAATCTGTAATTTCCTTGAAAAGACCATCAATAAACGGATATAACTTGGTCCCGATTTTTTCGGTTATCTCTGCACCGGAGGAAGAGTGTGCGCACATAAAATCAGATTTTGTTGTAAACGCAAAATTCAAATTATATGGAATCGGAAACTATGACAAGGCTGTATTTAAAATATGACTTTGCTCATCTTTTAATACAAACAAAAATGCTTCCCGTCTTTTTCAACAGGAAGCACAACAAGAAATCCGGAATAAAGAATCTATTAATATAGAAGATTTGCTGTTTTGGTCAGTTTGTCCGGGTTGAGAATTTTAATTTTCTTTCCGGTTAATTCTATGATTTTGTCATTATTAAATTCTGACAAAAGTCTAATCGCACTTTCTGTAGATGTGCCAACAAAGTCAGCAATTTCTTCGCGGCTTAGTTGAACAGATAGCGTTTGATTATCTTCTTCGAAACCATAGGTCGCTTTGAAAAAAAGAAGTGCCTCCGCTACTCTTTCCCGCACATTTTTTTGCGATAAAGAAACAATATGCTCTTCGGCAGTTTTCAGGTCATTGCTTATTTTCTTGAAAATGGCCTGGCATAATTTTTTATCTTCCAATGCTATTTTCAAAAAGTAATTTTTATCTACAACACAAACAGAACTATCTTCTAAAGCAATAGCATTACAATGATATCGGTCCCCGGAAATCAAGGCTCTATAGCCCAAAATATCCCCGCCTTTTACCAGTCGTAAAATCTGTTCCTTACCATCGGGTCCGGTAGTTGCCAATTTTATTTTACCGCTATGCACACAGAATAAGCCCAAAGGCAATCCGTTTTCAGAAAAAATAACCTGCCCCTTCTTGAACGTCGTACAAGATTTATGTTCATTAAGTTCTTTTTGCCCATCAAGTTCCAGTGCCGAAAAAACAGAATTAGTGCGAGCGTTACAATGAGCACAATTATGTTCAAAAACCATATTAAAATCTCATTTTTTAATAAAAAACTATTCTATCGAAAGCAAAGATAGAATATCAACAAGCCAAAACAACATTCGTATGAAATCTAAATATCTACTGAAGATTCTATAAAATCTAAAAATGAAGACTATTAAAATTTACAGATGACGGGGTTAAAATGAAAATTCTAACTTTAAAACTATTGAATACTAATTAAATGTAAATTTTAACAAAAATTTATTGTTTATTTTTTTTCATATTAAAACCTCTATTAGTCAATACGAAAATGAGAAATATAAATGAAGAATCAATGCTATTATGGTTTTTAGCTTATTCCACCAGTAACTTTTTTTAATAATAACTTAAAAAAAAGAAAAAATCTAAAAGTATAAATTATCTTTATAATCCAAACCAATAATATATATGAAGAAATTTTACTGCTCAAAAATGAGATCCTCATTTTTTTGGGTTCTCCTATTCAGTATAATCCAACAAGCTTCCGCCCAGAACATTAATACCATTGGTGGAATCGGAACATCCAGTTTTAGTGGTGACGGGGGACTCGCCATTTCGGCTGAGCTTGCGCAGCCTGTAAGCGTAGCCAGGGATGGATCAGGTAATATTTATATTTCAGATCAGGGTAATCACAGAATAAGAAAAATCACTTACAGTACAGGAAATATCTCCACTGTTGCAGGAAGCAGTACTTCAGGTTTCAGTGGCGATGGAAGCGCTGCGACTTCAGCTCAATTGTATTACCCTTCAGGAATAGCAGTTGACGCTTCAGGCAACATTTATATTGCTGATCAGGCTAATCAGCGCATTCGTAAAGTAACAGCATCAACTGGTATCATAAGCACAATAGCCGGTACAGGAACCGCCGGTTTTAGCGGGGATGGCTCATCTGCAACCTCTGCAAAACTGAACAATCCCGTGGGTGTGGCAGTTGATGGCTCAGGTAATGTTTATATCGCTGATCAATACAACCAAAGAATCAGAAAGATTACTGCATCCACGGGAAATATCAGCACCATAGCTGGCTCTGGCACCTATAGCTACACCGGTGACGGTGGTGCCGCCACTTCAGCTACATTCCAAAATCCTGCTGGCATTGAAGTAGATGCTTCAGGGAATATTTATATTGCCGACTTATTTAATCATGTCATTCGTAAAATTTCGGCTTCTACCGGATCCATCAGTACCATTGCAGGATCCGGAACTGCCGGATACAGTGGTGATGGAAGTACTGCTACTGCTGCAAACTTAAACTACCCTACTGACGTCGCAGTCGACGATTCAGGAAATGTTTATATTTCTGTACAATACAGCCACAGGATACGAAAAGTAAGTGCAGCAACCGGCAACATCACAACCGTGATTGGAACCGGAACTGCCGGTTACAGTGGAGACGGAGGTCTTGCAACTTCTGCAAACATTAACTACCCTACAGGCATTGCATCAGATGGCGGCGGAAATCTATATGTTGCCGACAGGGAAAATCATAGAATACGTTTTGTTTGTACTTATCTTGTTAAGCCAACCGTTACCTCACCCGTTATCTATTGTGTAGGTGCTACCGCAACAGCACTCAGCGCAAGTGGAACATCTCTTAAATGGTTTACAACTCCCTTTGGAGGAGTCGGCACAACAACTGCACCAACTCCGGCCACTGGAACCACAGGAACCACTAAATACTATGTCGCTTCTATTTCACCTTATGGCTGCGAAGG
>DLGS01000095.1 GCA_002482815.1 Bacteroidetes bacterium UBA7688 | reverse complement strand
AGTTCAATGTATCTCGTGCCTTCCGTTGGAGGAAATCTCTGCGCTGCTCGGAGCCCTGAATCCTCGAGATACATTGAACTTGAAGGTCGAATACTGATCGGCTCTGTATGACAACCCAAGACTCCCCGAAAGTCCGTTGTAATTCTTATCAACAGCACTAAATTTGAGCTGCGAATCCGGATCTGCAGCAGGAACAGGGCTCTGGTCTCCATTGAGGTAAAGCTCTTCAGATCTCATATATCGGTTGTCGAATCGGATGCCCCCGGCTATAGTAAGCTTCTCGAATAATGTTTTCTGGGTGGAGACAAACATGCCGGCATCAAACAAATTATAGTCGGGTATTAGAAATTTTAACCCCCTGTTGGTATTGCCCTGCCACATACCGCCTGCCCCGAGGGAAGTTTCCCAGCCGTTTGCAGTTTCAAAATTATACCACACATTATAATTGAGCGTACTCAAATCAAAGAATAATTCCGGGCTGTCGGGTGCCGCAGGATCTTCAAACTCCCTGCGTTTGTTATTCTGGAAACCAAAGTCTGCATTAATTGTTCCTTTATCGAGTATAAAATAATTGTTGGATGTAACCGCCAGATGATTAATTTTCTGGTGGGGAAAGCCGGTTTTATATCCCCTCAGATCCTGGTCCGTTGCAGGCACTACATTGCCATTGATATCTTCATAGGTAAACCGGCCAGACTCATACCTTTCGCCCTCTACAAGATTCAGTGTGTTGTTGTAAGAACTTACAGTCAGGTACGAGTGTCCCCAGCTTTTATTAATCCCGAGAAATAAACTGCCGTTTACTTCCTTAAAACCTGAATTAAAAACTTTCCCGTCATAGGCATTTTCATAATTGCCGGCAAATTTGCTCGTGAACCTGCCCAGCCACTGAAAGCCGTTTTTGTTTCCCGCATTGGACAGCGAATAGCCCATAAGGTTATTATTACTTTGGTAATTAGTGGAAAGCTGCGTTTTCACCTCTCCTGCCGGAAGGGCTTTGGGAGCCAGGAAATTGAGCACTCCGGCTATTCCGTCAGACCCGTACATAAGACTTCCCGGACCTTTGACGATTTCCACCCTGTCGACGGCATATTCGTCTATCTCAATACCGTGCTCATCGCCCCACTGCTGTCCTTCCTGTCTGATTCCGTTATTGAGCGTGATAACCCTGTTATACCCCAAACCTCTGATAGTGGGCTTGGAAATTCCCGCACCTGTGGTTATCTGGTTTATTCCCGGCACGTTTCGCAGACCGTCAATCAGGTTGGTGGCACTGTTCTGTTTAAAAGTTTCAGAACTAACCGATTTAACAATGATAGGGCTCAGGCGCAGATTGGTTGACCGTGTTACCCCTGTAATGATCAGCTCATTTAGTTCGGCGATTGCCGGGGTCATGGAATAATTCAAGACTATATCCCCCGATATGGTAACTTTTTCAATTATTGGCTGATAATCCATATAGCTTATTTCTAGGAGATAGGTACCCTTTTTTAGATTTTTGATCTCGTAGCTGCCCGCTATGCCCGTTGCTGTCCCGGTCTTTAAGTCAGCGATATAAATGGACACGCCTGTCAAATTTTCTTTTGTGCTCTGGTCTGTTACGGTACCGGAAATTTTATTTTGGGCAAATACATTTACCATAGTTGTAACCAATGCCACGAGCAGCAATAATTTTTTTATTCTCATTGTTTGATTTTATTTGATTTAAAAATTGTTCAGACAGGCACTTACAGGCCTGCATTGACGTATAAAAAATCAAACCTGCGGCGGACCCCTTCCTTTGGTTTCAACGGGTGGCATGCTGCAAAAAACGGCATTGTATAAATTATAGCCTGTATAATACCGGGCAATAGTACAGGCAAAAAAGGGAGCCTCGGTAATATGGACAGACAGGCCGTGATGATCACAAAAAAAGCACTTATTTAAAGTTTTGCTCACATGTGACTTATGCTCACAGAAATTACTTTTGCTAGCTCCATAATAAATAGTCTTTTCACATGTATTTGTCTTATCAAAGGCAACAATGTGATGGGTATGATGAACCATGATACCGGGAATGTTGCCCAATAGGTACAGAAGCAAAAGGAAAATTTCCTTAATATGTATGTTTGTTTTAATTCTAAATTTCTATGGGATATGATTAACTTTTTTAACTGCTGCCACTACTTCCATCGCGATTTTTTAATTCAGAAAACATTAAAAATGTTTATAGCGGCATGTACGCCCAAGGGCGTTCATTTTGCAAAATTAATTTCGCAGTCAGATTAGTGTAATCCTGAAAAGGATGATACCAAAATAATTTACGCTCATTATTGCCTTCAGCAGCCCCGGTAATGACCGTGGAGCTGGTAAGCATATTATTGATTAACAAAAACCGGCGACTGCTGTTCTGCATTAAAGTAGCGAAAGAAGGTTTTCAGCAGTTATCGAACGCTGTAAATAGCAGGTACAGCAAATGACACTTCATTCAATGATTTTTTCATCGTTTAAAATAAATTTGATACTAAATGGAAAAATTCGTCCATGAACGGACGCGCTCAATTTTAACTTTCGAAGAATGAAAGTATCAGGCGATAAGTAAAGGTGGTCCCCGAAGGGTAAATGCCCCGTGGAGAGGAGGCAGATAAATAGTGTACCTTTCAGAAGGAAAATCCTCTCTGCGGTATAAAACTGTAAATTCAACAGGCGCATTGAATTGCACCGGCAGCGCCTTGAGAGATTTTAGATTGTCCTTTGAAATGACAATTCTGGTTTGGCCGGGATAAGCAAAAGACACATATTCACCGGCATGCATCAGAGCCGAAAAGGCAATCTCACAAGGCGTTTCGCAGCTGTTTAAAAACTCGTGATTTTTGCCGCTATGATGCCCATCATTAACAATATCGGTGTGATGGTGGTGTGATACCACACCGTGCCCAATAATAATTATCTGGGCAAGAGCTAAAAAGAATATGGCAAAATATTTACGGATCATCGTGTCAAATATAGATACAAATAATTTTTTATGGCAATAACTTGACAAAAAAAAGAATTAAATTTCCAAAACATCTTTAAATCCTTAAAAAAAATTTAGAACGGATTCCCCCGGCCATATGAGGCATTTTTAAGGCCTGTGAGTTGAATTCAGGTGTTTTTGAAATCTTTAACCCTACTGGGTTACTTATATTCTATTAAGGATCTTTATCTAAAAGCTGCGCAGCCTGTTGCACCAGCGTTCGGCAATGGTGTACGATTGTACTTCATTTTGTCCTTGCTTACCGCTAGCACTCGCAGGGATTGTGATGTCCCGAGGGCAAACAGAATCGAGACAATCGCGCCCATGAGCAATAAAAATGGCATGAACACCGAAACGCTGGCAAAAGCAGGATGCATGTGGATGGCCCCGACCGAAAGAACGAAGCTAACTACCATGGCAAGCTCGCAATCTATCTTATTTATGGGAAAATGGACGAAAATCTTAACGTTGAGCGGCATAATCATCTGTATTTGTTAGAGAACTGTTTTCTTTATTATTTGGACTAAAAGGCCTTAGTAAGAGTAAGGCCAGCAGCGCGAGGCCAAGTGTAAGTAAACCGCCATACAAAAAATCACGCTCAGGAAATTGGGTCCCCAGGAATCCCGCAATGGGATAGGCTATAGCCCACCAGAGGTGCGAGAAAGCGAAATGGCATCCGTATACCTTGCCCTGATCACTGGCTTTTATGTTCTCTCCTATCAGCGTTTCTGAAGGCATATCGGCAAGGCTTTGGCCTATGCCTGCAAACAGCCACAGCAAAAGCACGCCATTAAAAGGCATATAATTAGCCGCAATAATGGCCAGGCCGATCAGCAATGCCCCGCTCATCAGGGAAATGCTCCGGGTTTTTGTCTTATCAAGGCTTCCTAGCAGGAATGCCGATAGGGCCGCACCCACCCCGAAGACAGCCATCACATAACCGTAATGGCTGTCGTCCAGGCGTAAAGAGGTCTTGATCAGCCCTACCGAATTTACCAGAACCACGGCACCGGCAATGGCGGAAATGAACTCAATGCTGAGCGAGAATCTCAGTATTGGGTTTCCGAAGAGCAGCTTTACGCCTTTGCGGATGCCGCCCCATGCCCGTTCCTTCATATCTTCTGCCGCTACACCTTTTTGCAGGGCAGCGGCAGGGATGGACGCTATAAAGCCAATAGCGATTAGCAAAGCAACAGCATTGACAAAGAAAATCTGACCTGCGCCCAGCCAAACCGCAGCGAGACCTGCAAGGGCCGGACCAAAGACACTCAGCAGCTGAAAGGTTGCCATTGATAGTCCGTTGGCCTCCCGGTATATTTCACGGGGCACGATCTGTGGGATGATGGCCCTGTAAGCCGGAGTGAAGAACGCAGCAAATACATTAAGAAAAAATATTACCGTGTAGACCTGCCATTCCTGGCTGGCAAAAGCCAGTAATGCAACCAGTGCCATCCTGCCGAACTGGGTGATCAGCAGCAAGGTCTTTCGTGGT
>DLGS01000024.1 GCA_002482815.1 Bacteroidetes bacterium UBA7688 | reverse complement strand
GTGTTGCTGACCAAAGTGGCAGGTCCTTACTTAACTGGATCAGAGGGGGAACATTTAAGGATGCCATTTTAGCTGGCGAGGTTGTACCATGTAATTCATATGATGATTATGCTCATGATCCTGATAACAAATATGGTACTCTGTTTGCAAATAACACCAATGTGTTGTCAACCTGGGCTCCATATGATCTAGCTGCGACAGTTGATGGTACAGCTTGCGGTTTTGCTCCAGCTGTACCTAGTACGGTAGGTACAACTTTTTATTATCCAAGTGCCTCTGCCGGCTCGGTTAGATTTAGTGAGATTCCGAATGTTGATTTAGTTTATACATCTGACAAATCAAAATGGACTCGTTGTGCAGTATTAGAAGCTCAATTTTCAACAGGTTTAGCTGAAGGCGGCACATCAAAGTTCAAACCAAGATCTCACAGGTCCTGGAACTTACAAATTGGTCCGAATGGTGAGCCTATCTATTCTTCTGATGCTAAAGACACTGGTTTTTCTTATTTCCCGGGTTATGCTATCAACCAGGTAACTGGCGAAAGATTAAATATCGCTTTTGCAGAAGATTCTTATTTAAAGAAATTCAATGGAGCGGACATGCTTTGGAATCCAACCGGAGATATTATGAATATGTTTGGGGAGACAATTTTTGGTGGTCGTCACTTTACTTATATCCTAAACACGAAATATGATTCCTGTAAAGCATTTGTTTCAGCGGATAAAGGTATTAATCACCCCAGCACGTTTGTTTTCACACCAGCATATCGCCAGATTCGTTGGGTAGGTATACCATTATTAACTCAGGGAACCAAATTCTTATCGCTGAAAGATGGTATAATCCCAACCGAAACACGTATGCGTTTCAGGGTTAATACACCTTATAAGAAATATCCGTTGTTTCCTGGTCAGACTTTGGTTAATCCTACTGATACGCTTAATTGGACCAATCCAAAGTATAATTTTACAACCAAAGGTTTAGCTCCAAATGATTACACAAAATCTTCTGATGCTGATGCAATGATGGACAGAATATTTGCGGTTCCAAATCCTTACAAGGGACAGGCTTCTGGTGGAAATACTTATGAGTCCAACAGATTGGAAACTAAAATCAAAATCATTAACCTTCCTCAAAAGGCAACTATTAATATCTATTCATTGGATGGAACATTAATCCGTCGTTTTGAGAAAGATAATAATGACCCTGCAGTTTCGTGGGATTTGTATAATCAAGCTGGATTGCCTATTGCCAGCGGCATGTATCTGATTCACATTAATGCCTATGGGAAAGATAAGGTATTAAGATGGTTTGGTGCAATGAGACCATTGGATGTTACGAATAACTAGATTTTAATTTCCCGGGTAAGAATCAATTTTACCCGGGAATCAATAAATTATAAAAGTATTGGAGGTATTTTGTATCCCCCTATCTGAAACACAAACACATTTAGTATGAAAAATATAGTTTCAAAAGCGTTACTTTCTGCACTTACTTTAAGTTGTTCATTTTCTGCATTTGCGGGGAACAAGGATAGATCCGGCCAGGCAGGTGCAACTGAATTATTGATAAATCCTTGGGCACAAAGTACCGGTTTGTTTGGACTTGATGTGGCTAATGTTAAAGGTATTGCCGCAATGAAAGTTAATATTGCAGGTTTATCTTTTACCGATAATTTGGAGATTGGGGCAAGCCACAGCCGATATTTATCAGGTTCCGGCATTTCTATTAGTAATGCCGGCGCAGCTTATCGTGTAAGCGAGGCTGCTGTAATAGGTGTCAATGTAATGTCAATGTCTTTTGGCGAGATTGACGTAACAGACATTGATCATCCAGAGGGAAACGGTGCTAAGTACAGACCGTCCTTTCTAAATTTCTCATTAGGTTTTGGAATGAAATTTTCTGATAAAATCCGAGGTGGTGTAAACGCAACGTTTATCTCGGAGCAGATTGGAAATATAGGAGCTTCAGGCGCAAGTATTGATGCAGGTATTCAGTATGTTACAGGTCGCGATGAGAACTTGCATATTGGTGTTACCCTCCGTAATGCCGGGACTAATATGCGGTTTTCAGGTGGTGGATTTTCCAGTAACGGAGACCCTGTAAATGATCCCAATTCTGGCTATCAGGTTACCCGGTCAATGCCACAGGAGAAATTTCAGTTGCCAACCTATATGAGTATGGCTTTTGCGTATGATTTTTATCTTGATGAGAAGAATAGGCAAGGTGACGCCAAACCTTTTCATAGATTGACGGCATTGGGTAATTTTACATCAAACTCATTCAACAATGATTACTTGGGTGCTGGTGTTGAATATGGTTTTAAGGAGCGATTTATGGTTCGTGGCGCTTATCGTTATGAAAAGGATATTATGGACAAATTGAAAAGTACAACCTTTTATACAGGACTGAGCCTAGGCGCTACAATTTCAACTCCATTAAGTAAAGGTGGCCCCATGCTTGCACTTGACTATAGTTTCAGACCAACACAACGCCCTGCAAATGGTGTCCATGTGATTGGATTGCGCTTCAATATTGCAAGTAAAAAATCACCCGTAGTTGTGGAGCCTGATATTACCTTAGCCGCTCCTCCGACCCCTTAATATTATCTATTTAGTGCAATATTCGCAACGCTTCTATTTCGGTAGGAGCGTTGTATTTTTATTAAATAAAAACGAATAACAAAATGAGTACAATTAATTATGTTTCGAAAGAAATGCTGGAATCGTTGAGAGAAGAAGTGAATCGAATGAAAACCACAGGCCGGGCAGAAATTGCCCGCCAGATTTCTGAAGCAAGAGAGAAGGGTGATCTAAAGGAAAATGCAGAGTATGACGCAGCAAAAGAAGCGCAAGGCCTTCATGAAGCGAAGTTGGCCAGCCTTGAAACCGCATTGGCAAATTCGCGTATCTTAGACCCAAAGGATATTGACACAAGCAAAGTATCGATTCTGAGTAAAGTAAAAGTTACGAATCTGGCAACAAAAAAGTCTGTGGAATATCAAATTGTCTCAGAAAGTGAGGCAGATCTGAAATCCGGTAAAATATCTGTAAGTTCTCCAATAGCCAGAGGTTTGTTGGGCAAAACGAAAGGGGAAACTGCAGAAATTACTGTACCGAATGGTATTATGAAATTTAAAATCGAAAGTATTTCACTTTAAGATGAGCAGCATTTTCACTAAAATAATCAATGGCGATATTCCTTGTTTGAAAATAGCAGAGAATGACCTATTTCTTGCGTTTCTCGACATTGAACCTTTGAGGAAAGGACACGTATTGGTTGTTCCTAAAAAGGAAGTGGACAAAGTATATGAAGCAGAAGATATTTATCTTCAGAATTGGTTTTTATTTGCCCGACCAATAGCAAGAGCGATTGAAAAAGCTATTGACTGTAAAAGAGTAGGGATAAGTTTTATCGGGCTTGAGGTTCCACATGCGCATATGCATTTGGTGCCCATTAGCAATGCCAACGATTTAAATTTTGCACAAAAACCAGGAAAGCCATCTATGGAAGAATTGAAGGAAGTTCAGCAGTTAATACTGAGCAAGATGCTTTAAGAAAAATTATTTTTGAAAAAAAACAACACAAAAGTTTGTCAGTATAAAAAAACGATTACCTTTGCATCCCGTTCAGAAAAGAACAACGTTGAGATCGTAGCTCAGTTGGTAGAGCAATACACTTTTAATGTATGGGTCTTGGGTTCGAGTCCCAACGGTCTCACTAAAGCTTCGCAATTTATTGCGAGGCTTTTTTGTTTTATTCATCCTTTAAAATCAGTTCATAAAAGAGTATCGGTTCGATTGCTCCATCTGGCCAGGTGCGATCTTCCCGACGCGTATATTTAAAGCCGAACTTTTGATTGGCTTGCCTAGAGCTTTGATTGCTTTCCCGATGACCTATTATAAGTTTTTTCAGTTTTCGTGTCTTCGCCCATTTTGTTCGTTCTTCATAAAAAAGTCTTGACAACCCTTGCTTTCTGTATTCCTTCCTGATGTAAGATTGAGTCATATAGGCATCTATAGGGTTTTCTGTATTTGTGATAATAATTGCGGTAATACCGACGAGATCATTGTCTGCATAAAGACCAAAACAAACACCATTTGGATTAATCACTCTATCCAGCCATTGTTTGTCCGAAAACGCTGATTCAAACTGAAAATTGTTACCAAGTTTCCGGTTTCTTTTTCTAATGCTTCAATGCGCATAAATTTAGACGCACTTACATCCTTGTTCTGAAATGGTTTTATCGTGAAGACGGATTGTTCCGTTGCTTTTATGTGAATATCATCCTAAATACAGATTAATTCTGATATTGTCATCTTTATTTCCTACTTTTGCACAAATTTTTTAAGCCTTCATTGAACTGCTGCACACAAATAATCAGCCATCAAAATCTGCTGATTCTTTACTCGAAGCATAAATAGTGCAGCTAAATAATTCAACATTTAAAATTCAAATTTAAGACAATTTACCTTTTATGAATATTCGTAACATTGCCATTATTGCCCACGTCGATCACGGCAAAACAACCCTGGTGGATAAAATTATCCACGCTACTCAGGTATTCCGCGACAACCAGGAAACTGGTGAGCTGATTATGGACAGCAATGATCTTGAGCGCGAACGCGGTATCACCATCCTTGCAAAAAACATCTCTGTAAACTACAAAGGCACCAAGATTAACGTTATCGATACTCCGGGTCACGCCGATTTTGGAGGAGAAGTTGAACGTGTACTTAAAATGGCCGATGGTGTATTGCTGTTGGTGGATGCTTTTGAAGGTCCGATGCCGCAAACGCGTTTTGTATTGCAAAAAGCATTGGCGCTTGGTCTTCACCCAATCGTTGTAATCAACAAAGTTGATAAACCAAACTGTCGTCCTGATGAAGTTCATGATGCAGTTTTTGAGTTGTTCTTCCAATTGGATGCAACCGAAGATCAATTGAACTTTACTACCTTGTACGGTTCTTCAAAACAAGGTTGGTTCAATTATTCAAACGAAGCTACTGATAATATCACAGCGGTATTGGATACCATTATTGAGAAAGTTCCTGAACCAAAAGTATCTGAAGGAACTTTACAACTTCAGATTACCTCATTGGATTATTCTACTTTTCTTGGTCGTATCGCAATTGGCCGTATTGCCCGCGGAACAATTAAAGAAGGTCAAAACATTCAATTGTGCCGTCTTGATGGCACAATGAGCAAAAGCAAGGTAAAAGAACTGTACACATTCGAAGGAATGGGTAAAAAGAAAGTTACTGAGGTTTCTGCAGGTGATATTTGTGCAGTCGTAGGTATCGAAGGTTTCCAGATTGGTGAGACTATCGCTGATTTCGAAAATCCTGAAGCATTGGAAGTTATTCCGATTGATGAACCAACAATGAACATGCAGTTCAGCATCAACAATTCACCATTCTTTGGCCGTGAAGGTAAATTCGTTACGAGCCGTAACCTGCGTGATCGTTTGATGAAAGAACTGGAAAAAAACCTTGCCCTGCGTGTAGAAGATACTGAAGATGCAGATAAATTTATGGTGTTTGGTCGTGGTATTCTCCATTTGAGTGTATTAATCGAAACAATGCGCCGCGAAGGTTTTGAATTGACCGTTGGACAACCACAGGTTATTACCAAAGAAATCGATGGTAAAAAATGTGAGCCTTATGAGGTATTGGTGGTTGACGTTCCTTCTGATTTCTCTGGTAAAGTAATTGACCTTGTTACACAAAAGAAAGGCGAAATGCTGATTATGGAAAGCAAAGGAGAGATGCAACATCTTGAGTTTGATATCCCTTCCCGCGGTTTGATTGGTCTGCGTAGTAATATGCTGACAGCAACTGCCGGTGAAGCTGTAATGGCTCATCGCTTTAACGAATACAAACCCTGGAAAGGTGTTATACCTGGCCGTAGCAATGGTGTTTTGTTGTCTAAAAACACTGCTTCAACTACTGGTTATTCAATGGATAAATTACAGGACCGCGGTTCATTCTTTATTGATGCGGGTGAAGAAGTTTATTCAGGTCAGATTATTGGCGAGCATATCAAGCCAGGCGATCTTGTAGTAAATGCTACAGAGCCTAAAAAACTGACGAATATGCGTGCAAGTGGTACCGATGATGCTAACCGTATTGCTCCTAAAGTTCAATTGACTCTGGAAGAATGTATGGAGTATATCCAACAGGATGAGTGTATCGAAGTAACGCCTCAAAACATCCGTTTGCGTAAAATCATGCTCGATGAAAATGATCGTGCGAAGTATGCAAAAACAATGAAAGGATAATTTAAATTTTCTTTTTTCAAAGGCGATGGCCAATGCAACATTGCATTGGCCATCTCTTTTTTTACAAGTTGAATAAACCTGCCAATCGTTATATTGATTACACTAAAATTCTATAAAACAAACCACCCGCCGCTTATGGTATGCATTACGAGGCTGCAAAATCAAAGAAGTGATAATAAAGACATACCAATCAGTAAGGGAGACTATTCGGTCAGGAGAAAGTTTACAGCATAATTATTCCTGTTGCCTTATTTTTGTAGCAAGTACGGCGAAATAAAAACACTACACCCAAATGTCTAAAAAACACCAGTCGCGCCCCGATGGGCTGATGTATTCTACTAATAAAGATTTTTTCGAAAATTATGAGCCTGAAGACCTGAACCAGGAAACCCTCCCGAAAGAAAAACAAAAATTACGGGTGTCGCTGGACAGTAAGCAGCGTGCCGGTAAGATTGTCACCCTAGTCAGCGGGTTTATTGGCTCTGCAGATGACCTTGAAGCCTTGGGAAAGCAGCTGAAAACAAAATGTGGGGCAGGCGGTAGCGCTAAAGATGGTCTTATCATCGTGCAGGGAGACTATAAAATAAAAATAATATCATGGCTTCAGGATTGGGGTTATGCGAATACCAAATGATAAACGTACTTTTGCCGCTTCAAAACGATAATTAAACTATCCTGATGTTACAAGATATCCAACTACTCAACGAAAAGGAAACCCGTGCCGGCTTTGGCGATGGAATAGCCGAAGTGGCCCGTACCAACCCAAATGTTGTAGCACTTACTGCCGATCTTGCAGGCTCTCTTAAACTTAACCAGTTTATCAAGGAAAACCCTGATCGTTTTGTGCAGTGTGGCATTGCGGAAGCGAATATGATTGGAGTCGCTGCGGGGCTTACCATAGGTGGCAAAATACCCTATGCAACTACCTTTGCCAACTTTGCAACTTCACGCGTATATGACCAGATTCGTCAGTCGGTGGCTTATAGCGGCAAGAATGTGAAAATCTGTGCTTCACATGCCGGTCTTACTTTGGGTGAAGATGGTGCTACGCACCAAGTGCTCGAAGATATCGGAATGATGAAAATGTTGCCTGGCATGACGGTAATCGTTCCTTGCGATTATAATCAGACAAAAGCTGCAACCATCGCCATTGCTGATTATCAGGGTCCGGTTTATCTTCGTTTCGGTCGTCCGAAATGGGCTAATTTTACAGCCGAAAATCAAAACTTTGAAATTGGGAAAGCGCAAATTCTTGCAGAAGGAAGTGATGTAAGCATTATTGCCTGCGGTCACTTGGTTTGGATGGCAGTAGAAGCAGCAAAACAACTGGAAGCAAAAGGAGTCAGCGTCGATCTGATAAATATGCACACTATCAAGCCGCTTGACGAGGCAGCAATCATTAAATCGCTCTCAAAAACCGGTTGTGTGGTTACTGCAGAAGAACACCAGGCTAATGGAGGTCTGGGTGATAGTGTTGCAAACGTATCTTCGCGCAATTGCCCTGTTCCGCATGAGTATGTTGCGGTTATGGATACATTTGGCGAAAGTGGTAAGCCTACAGATCTGCTGAAAAAGTACGGTTTAAGCACCGAAAATATTGTCGCCGCCGCAGAGAAGGCATTGGCACGCAAGAAAGGCTAGTTTGCCGTTATTAACGTTCTATTCAGTATTATCAGCTTTATCTTTGTGTTATGTCACATTGGATCATATACGCCCTGTTTATTTATCTCATTTACAAGTTTGTAAAAGGTTTTCTTTTTCCTGCTATTCACATTACCAACACAATGAACAGCAAGATGAAGGATATGCAAAGCAAGATGAATGAAATGAACCAACAACAGCAAGCGCAACAAGAAAGAAAAACACGGAAAGTGGAAGGAGAATATATCGATTACGAAGAGATAAAATAAATTCTTTAAGCATTTACAACTGAAATCGGCGGTGAGTTTCAAAACTCACCGCCGATTTTTATTTCTTTCCGTATTGGCATATAAAAAGCGGCTAAATTTTAGCCGCTTTTTATAATTAATGTATAGAAGAATTATCTGATCAATGTTACATTTCCTGTTTCCGAAATTCGGCCTCCTGAACCACAGAAGCCATCCACCTGCCATACATATACACCATATGGAC
>DLGS01000053.1 GCA_002482815.1 Bacteroidetes bacterium UBA7688 | reverse complement strand
ACAGGAAGGCCTGAGTGCCAACCCTTCCTCTAAACACTACTGGAACAAAGACATCTTCACTTATGTGAATTCGGTGAGTGGCAAACCCAACGTGCGGGAGCAGGAAGATACCAGCTCGTTCAAAACCTTTAAACTGGCAAAAGGCGATACCATCTTCTTAAGCAAAGCCTTCCTGGTGTTCCAGGGATTCAATACCGACATTAAAGACACCCGCTATGCGGCACAAACCGGCGATGTTGCTGTGGCAGCCATCATTGATGTATATAACCTGGAAGGGAAAATCAACAGCGTGCAACCTGTTTATTATATCCGCGGGCAAAGAGAAAATTTTATAGATGATACACTCAGCAGCAGTGTAGGCGCTATTGCACGCCTGGGCAAAATCATCCCTGAAGAAAACAAAGCCGAACTGCAGATCAAAGAAGTGGAGCAAAGCAAACGATGGGTGGTACTGAAAGCTATCCGGTTTCCACATATCAATCTGGTTTGGGCAGGCACCATCCTGATGGTGATGGGCTTCCTGCTGAGCATGTGGCGCAGCTTTACAAAACGAAAAGAAGGGAAAGCGGTACAAGCTTAATTAATCTTGATCTATACATTCTAAAAGGGACTTCGAAAGAAGTTCCTTTTTTTGTTTATAAGAAATCTCTTCTTGAAAATATTATCGGCAGAATAGTCTAATCAGCTCAGTTTGAAATTTTCTTTTCTTCCAAAAACCTGAAATGAGGAAAGACCGTACATAAAACTTTCCTGCTAAAAACAGCAATATGCTATTAATAGAAGCAAAGAAATATTCCGGAAATGATCCTGTAAACGATCTCTTCAATGATATACCCTTTGATTGCTTTATTGAACTTGTTTCGAATACGGATAAAAACAGCCTGAAAGAAGTCTTGACAATGATAAACGGAAGACATCCTGATATTGTTGATTTGATTCTTGATTATCTGTGCGATAAGGCTTTAGCTTGATATCAATATTCTCCGTGCTCTAATTTGCAAACCTCGGTGAGCTTATTTTTAGGGCTCGCACCTTAACACCGACAAAGGTGAAAAATTGATACATTATTTAGCACAGGGTAAATAATCAATCTTTATACCTTCAACAATCATTTTTTGACGTAATTCTTGTGTAATAAAAATCCATTTGTCTGCAGCGTGATCAAAACCTTGATATTCTTTACTTCGACAAATTGCAAATTCTGGTTTTTCGATTTTTGGGAAAAGACCCTCAATTTGAGGACTGTACTTTTTTATCCCACATGTGCTACATTGTTTAAATGGCTGTTTAGACAAATCTGGGGAAGTGTTACTAATAGGAAGTTTAAGCTGCACAGTATCTTCTATTATTATTTCCTTTTTATACAACATTACGGGCCAACAATCAATACCAAACGGTTTGAATAATGTTTCATAGGTCCCCTTCTTTACAAATAGTTCATCAAAAACCCACTCGAGATCAAAAACACTTTGACTCTTCCAAACAGGAGTTTTCTTTAATCTAAAAGGTTCTTTTTGAACCTTTCCGACTCCACATTCATTACACAATCTAGATACATCATAAGTCGTTTGTGATTCAGGCCAATCATTGTCTGGTTGAGGATAACCATTTGTCCAAGAACCCTCATAAATTAATACAGACGCCTCATCAAGTTCATTCTTGGTATAATAAGTTCTTAAGGCTTTATCCTTCTCAAGTCCCCATTCCTCTAAATACGGTTTTATCTTTTCATAAAGTGAACCTTTTTCAATCTCTAAAGTATCTAATCCAACTTTAAGATTAATGCCTAATTCTTTCAATTTGTTCACTTGGTTAACTGTTAAGTCAGTATAATAGTGATACATTATTTTCATAACTAATTAAATATTAATCCTGATTTCCAAAGTTTGAAATTTTGAAGCATTTTGAAAAAAGTTGGAATTTACTTTTCCATTTTTCCGGTTTAAAGTTATTCTTTTTCATCATAACATAATTTATCCAATAATCTCAGGTCGAGCTCTGTTTTCGGTAGAGCCGCCTCTGTTTTTTGATGGCGTGCCTCTGATTTACCTGAGCTATCTCCACTAAAGCTGGCAAAAAAAGAAGGCTACCCGATTGGGTAGCCTTGTATGCTATCGTTAGAAGAGCCTTAATCTATATTCTTCCCGTTATTCTGACTGTCCAGGGTGAAGCCAAAAGAAGAGCCCACGCCCAGTTTGCTGCGCACATTGATGGTTTGGCCGTGCGCGTCGATAATATGTTTCACAATTGCCAGGCCTAAACCTGTACCACCAATAGAACGGTTTCGGCTGCGGTCGGCGCGGTAAAAACGCTCGAAGATTCGGGGAAGATGCTCTTCGGCAATGCCGGGACCGTCGTCGGACACTTCCACATACACCCGCTGATTGTCCAGCTGGTAGAAACCAATGGTGATGGTACCGTTTTCGCTGCCATATTTGATAGCGTTTTCTATCAGGTTCACCAGGGCCTGCTTGATTTTACTTTTGTCGGCATACACTTTCAGGCTGCCTTCGGTTCCTTTTTTAAATTCGAGTTTAATGTTTTTCTCTTCGGCTTTGAGACTGAACTCTTCAAAAATATCTTTCGCCAGTTCCTGGATGATAAAGGTCTCCAGCGCCAGGGGCATTCT
>DLGS01000084.1 GCA_002482815.1 Bacteroidetes bacterium UBA7688 | reverse complement strand
AATGAGCAAAGGCATCCAGTTCCTGATGAAAAAGAACAAAATTGATGTTCTGAATGGTTTTGGAAAGTTGAATGCTAAAAAAGAACTGGAAGTAACAGGCGCTGACGGCAAAATGACCGTTCACACTGCAAAACATATTGTATTGGCTACCGGCGCTCGCAGCCGCGAATTGCCTTCTTTGCCGATTGATGGTAAAAAAATCATCGGTTACCGCGAGGCAATGACCCTGCCAAAACAACCAAAATCAATGATTGTTGTAGGTAGCGGTGCTATCGGCGTTGAGTTTGCTTATTTCTACAGCGCTTTGGGCACGCAGGTAACCATCGTTGAATTTATGGACCGTATTGTTCCTGTTGAAGATGCTGACATCTCTAAAGAACTCGAAAAATCATTCAAGAAAAAAGGCATTACGGTAATGACTTCTTCTTCTGTTGAGAAAGCAGACACAAGCGGTGCTGGTGTGAAAGCTACAGTGAAAACTGCTGCAGGCGAAGTGGTATTGGAAGCCGATATTTTGCTGAGTGCAGCAGGTGTTTCTACCAACATTGAAAACATTGGTCTGGAAGCATTGAACATTGCTACCGATAAAGGTCGTGTAACCGTAGATCCTTACTACAAAACAAACGTGGATGGCATCTACGCTATCGGCGATATCGTTCCTGGTCAGGCACTGGCACACGTTGCGATGAAAGAAGCCGTTATCTGTATCGAAGCGATTGCACATAAAGAAGGTAAATACCATCACCAACCGGAAGCATTGGATTACGGCAACGTTCCGGGCTGTACTTATTGCACACCTGAAATTGCATCAGTTGGTATGACTGAAAAGCAAGCGAAAGATGCCGGTTACGAAATCAAAGTGGGCAAATTCCCCTTCTCTGCCAGCGGAAAAGCCAGTGCAGCCGGTGCTACTGAAGGTTTTGTAAAAGTGGTGTTCGATGCAAAATACGGCGAGTGGCTGGGTTGCCATATGATTGGTGCCAATGTTACTGAGATTATTGCGCAAACTGTTTCTTCCCGCAAACTGGAAACAACTTACCACGAACAATTAGACGTTATTTTCCCTCACCCTACTATGAGTGAAGCGGTGAAAGACGCTATCGAAGTGGCACTGGGCGAAGCAATTCACCTTTAGTCGTTATTTAATCTATATAAAAGCACCCCGGTCGAAGCAATTCAACCGGGGTGTTTGATTTTATTTAAAATTAGGTTTATACAACCGGCGATTCCCAATCGTCCTGAGCGGTTATACCACCATCAACCCAGGTCCATTCAATTTTTTGGTAGGTAAATGAGATTTCTTCTTCAACCGGGAATTTGGCCAATTCTGCATCGTTATTATTGCGCATCACACTACGGATAGAAGCGATGCTGGCATTGGTCAATTTTATCGTATAATGATTGACCTCTGCTCCTGCATTTACCCTGGAGCCAAGATTTGCAGCAAAAAACTTTAGTTCGAACTCTGTCAGAGTTTCGTTAGTCACCATCACATTGTACAGAATAGGGCTACTTTTGTCTAATTCCTTTGTAATCACAAAAGGTTTGTGCATTCGCCTTCCAGTGGGCAATCCGCTTGCAGCATCTCTTGGCGAAGCAATTTCGTGAGAATAAGCATTGACCTCGATCAGATTTTCCCGGCCTTTCTGGATAACGCTACCTTTTATTTGTCCTGATTTTTGACCCTTTAACTTTAGGTACGCATTGAGTGCCATAATTTGTTTGGTTTTAAAATGTGAAAAGACAAACGAATTTAAGCATTTGTATTAAAAGATTTCAACCTGTTTCATTTTAAGACAAAAAGGAAAAGCCTAAACAGCCATCAAACTACAACCGCGCAAAGCAGCAAAATCCATTCTTCCCAATACTTCAAAAGTGCCGTCCGAATTCACTTTACCCATATCTTCTGTAGCAATAAAGGAACAGGAATGTACATTCGCCAGGTCAATTATATTCAATACCCCATTCCCGGAAAAATTCGTTTCCAAAGGATCCTGTACATCCCGCACTAAGGCACGCATTGTACTGATAGGTTGGAATATTCCGTTTTCTTTAGAATAGGCCTGCGATAATAATTCAGTCATTCCATACTCAGAATGAATTGTATCTAAATTCCACTTTTCTTTCAGAAACTGATGAACCTGCTCCCTTGTCCACTCTTCTTTCCTGCCTTTCATTCCGCCGGTTTCCATCACTGTTACGCCCCTCAGATCCATAGGATAATATTCCGCAAAGTCAAGCAGGGCAAAGGTGACACCCAACAGCAGGACTTTTCTTTTCTGCGATTGCAAGCTTTTTAATTTTTGATATAATTCTTCAAATTCATTCAGGTAAAAACCACCATCGGTGTTTCCACTCTTCTTCATCAGCATATTAGCCATATGGACCAAGGAGGAAGTTTTGCGTTCGAGATAAGAAGGCAACAGGGCTAAAATTACCCATTCTTCCGGCTCTCCATAATATTGTTCAAAACCAGCGAGCGATACTGAATCATACAATTGCTCATCCAGCACCTGGTGGCGGCTGGGGGTCATTCCTGTAGTACCACTGCTATCAAAAATCACAGACGCATTGTATCCCCTGAAGCTTTTCACCGGATGAGATTTAAAAAATGAAATCGGCAGAAATGGGATGTCCTGAAGCGTTTTCACCTTTTCTACATCAATGTGCAAGGCGTCATTGTATGCTTTATACAATTCATTTTGTGCAATTTGATACCGGTATACCTGCAAAGCAATTCCTTCAAAATCGTGGATGCAACTTTGAACTAAATCATTTCCGTTGATTGTGTTGAACTGCATTGGTTTTTGAATTATTTTTGAGCAGGAAATTATTTTGCAAAACAACAAAAAAAAGCGCTGTGCCAACAAATAGAAATTTAATTACAGGGAAGCTCTCTTACTTTTTAGTTTTCACCGTTTTACTATCTGGTGTAATGCTATCCTGTACCAAAAAAAATAAAGCCAGCGACAAACCTTCAATCTCATTCGTTGGTATCAGTGGAGATAGCGTAAAAGCAGGCAGCAACCAGATCATTGCAGTCAAATTTAATTTTGCGGATGGCGATGCAGACCTTGGGGTGTCTCCCTCCAGTGGCAATTTTGACATTTACACCACCGACAGCCGCGATACATCAAAAATAAATTATTATTTCCCGAAAGGAATAGCTGAAGCTGTAGACCCTACTCAGGGAATTAGCGGAGATTGTACAATAAACCTTGAAGCTGCCTTTATCTTATTGCGCCCCAGTCATCCTGACAGAGATACCGTGCGGTACGAATTTTATATAAAAGATAAAGCCGGCAACGAAAGCAACCGTTTTACCACACCTGATATTATCATCGTTCCATAGTTCAAAACAACTGCTCTGAAAGAGATTTCAGCAGAAAGTGCTCCTTTTCTTAAAAACAATAAAGAAATAAGAGTGGATTTGCTATTTTTGGGACTTCAAATTCTAACAAAAAACCTCTGAACAACAATATTTTTATGGCTGAAGTGATAAGAATGCCGCTACTGAGCGATACGATGAAAGAAGGGGTGATAGCAGAATGGCACAAAAAAGTGGGCGACAAAGTAAAAGCGGACGACGTAATAGCCGATGTAGAAACAGATAAAGCCACAATGGAAGTAATGCCATTCGTTGGCGGAACTGTCCTGTATCTTGGTGTTGAAAAAGGAAAAGCAGCCAAAGTAAACGATATTATAGCCATCATTGGCAAAGAAGGAGAAGATTACCAATCTCTTCTGGATAAAGATTCTTCTGCACCCTCCACTGAAACGGCAGCACCTGCTGCAGCAGCGCCAACAGCAACCGAACCGTCTGAACCAAAAGCGGCAACTCAGTCACCGGCTGCAATTCCTGCAGGTGTTACGGTAGTAAGAATG
>DLGS01000213.1 GCA_002482815.1 Bacteroidetes bacterium UBA7688 | reverse complement strand
AAACGAAACTTCTCAGCAACGTAAGCAAGAGGCATTGAAACGCCTGAGTGTGGTAGAAGCGTTCCGTGAAGCCAATACAAGAGTTGAAAATAAACTGGAGTGGATGGTGATGCAGTATTTGCCAATCATCCCACCTGAGTTGCGTCCCTTGGTTCCATTGGATGGCGGCCGTTTTGCTTCCTCTGATCTGAATGATTTGTATCGCCGTGTGATTATCCGTAACAACCGTTTGAAACGTTTGTTGGAGATTAAAGCACCTGAAGTAATCTTACGTAATGAAAAACGTATGTTGCAGGAAGCTGTCGATTCATTATTTGATAACAGCCGTAAATCGAACGCTGTAAAAGCGGAAGGCGGACGTGCATTGAAATCGCTTTCTGATGTATTGAAAGGTAAACAAGGTCGTTTCCGTCAGAATCTTTTGGGTAAACGTGTGGATTATTCCGGACGTTCGGTAATCGTTGTAGGACCAGAAATGAAACTACACGAGTGCGGTATTCCAAAAGATATGGCAGCGGAATTGTTCAAGCCATTTATCATCCGCAAATTGATCGAGCGCGGTATCGTTAAAACCGTAAAAAGTGCAAAAAAATTAGTTGAGCGCAAAGAAGCAGTAGTTTGGGATATCCTTGAGAATGTTTTGAAAGGACATCCGATCTTGCTGAACCGTGCCCCAACGCTGCATAGATTGTCTATTCAGGCATTCCAGCCAAAACTGATTGAAGGTAAAGCGATCCAGCTCCATCCTTTGGTTTGTTCGGCGTTCAATGCGGATTTCGATGGTGACCAGATGGCCGTTCACGTTCCATTGAGCCACGCTGCAATCCTTGAAGCTGAATTGCTGATGCTGGCTTCACACAATATCCTTAACCCACAGAACGGTACGCCAATCACCCTTCCTTCTCAGGACATGGTACTTGGACTTTATTACCTTACAAAAGGTAAAAAAACGACCGATACAGAAATCGTTAAAGGAGAAGGTAAAGCATTCTATTCTGCAGAAGAAGTTGTGATTGCAAATAATGAAGGTCGTGCGGATTTGCATGCCTGGATTAAAGTAAAAGCAAGCGTTCGTCAGAAAGATGGCAGCCTTAAAACTGAATTAATCGACACTACTGTTGGCCGTGTAATTTTCAACCAGTTTGTTCCAAAAACAAATGGTTTCGTAAATGCATTGCTGACCAAGAAATCATTGAGAGAAATTATCGGTGATATCCTGAAAAATACCAATATTCCACAAACAGTTGCATTCCTTGACGATATTAAAACCCTTGGATTCCGTACGGCCTTCCGTGGTGGATTGTCGTTCAACATCAAAGATCTTACTGTTCCATTGATCAAAGAAGAATTGGTTGATGCTGCACACGGTGATGTCTCTGAAGTTTGGGAAAACTACAACATGGGTCTTATTACCAACAATGAGCGTTATAACCAAATCATTGATATCTGGAGCCGTGTGGATACACGTGTTACAGAGACTTTGATAAAGGAAATGGCAAGTGACAAGCAAGGTTTCAACTCAGTTTATATGATGCTTGATTCCGGAGCCCGTGGTAGTAAACAACAGGTAAAACAGCTTGCAGGTCTTCGTGGATTGATGGCTAAACCCCGTCGTTCCGGTTCATCAGGTTCTGAGATTATTGAAAACCCGATCCTTTCAAACTTTAAAGTTGGTTTGTCTGTATTGGAGTACTTTATCTCAACCCATGGTGCCCGTAAAGGTCTTGCGGATACCGCCCTTAAAACAGCGGATGCCGGTTATCTTACCCGTCGTCTGGTGGATGTGGCACAGGATGTTGTTATCAATGAGCCTGACTGTGGTACACTTCGTGGTATTGCAACTTCTGCTCTGAAAGACAATGAAGAAATTATTGAATCATTATACGATCGTATCCTTGGCCGTACTTCATTACACGATGTAATCGATCCGCTTACAAACGAATTGATTGCTGAAGCCGGTAATGAAATCACGGAAGATATTGCGAAAGCAATCGAAGATACAGCAATTGATACAGTGGAAATCCGCTCGGTATTGACTTGTGAGGCTAAGAAAGGGGTGTGTGCAAAATGCTACGGTAAAAACCTTGCAACGGGCTATATGGCTCAGAAAGGTGATTCTGTTGGTATCATTGCAGCGCAGTCAATTGGTGAGCCTGGTACACAGCTTACACTACGTACCTTCCACGTTGGGGGTGTTGCGAGTAGCTCTGCCACCGATTCTCAATTGCTTTCCCGTTTCGACGGTACCGCTCAATTCGATGGTTTGCGTACCACTTCATACAAAAATGAAGAAGGTGAAGATACCGTTATGGTTATTGGTCGTACCGGTGAGTTGCGCGTAGTGGATGTGGCAAACGATCGTTTGCTGACAACACATAACATCCCTTACGGTTCTATCCTGAAAATCAAAAACGGTCAGAAAATCACGAAAGGCCAACCAATCTGTGCATGGGATCCGTTTAACGCGGTTATCATTTCAGAGGTTACCGGTGCTGTTCGTTTCGAAGGAATCGTTGAAGGTGTTACCTTCCGCGAAGAAGCTGATGAGCAAACGGGTCACCGCGAAAAAGTGGTTATCGAGACAAAAGACAAAACAAAAATCCCTGCGATCCTTATCGATGGCAAAGAAGATAAATCCTATAACTTACCGGTAGGTACACACATCATCGTCAGCGAAGGTGAAAAAGTACACAACGGTCAGGTTGTAGCGAAAATTCCACGTGTGATGGGACGTTCAAGGGATATCACCGGAGGTCTTCCTCGTGTTACGGAATTGTTCGAAGCACGTAACCCAAGTAATCCTGCGGTAGTAGCAGAGATTGATGGTGTGGTTGCATTTGGTAACATCAAACGTGGTAACCGTGAGATGACTGTTGAATCAAAAGAAGGTATGGTTAAAAAATACCTTGTTCCATTGACCCGTCAGATCACTGTACAGGATGGTGACTTTATTAAAGCCGGTAACTCTCTGTCAGACGGTGCTACAACACCAAGCGATATCCTTGCTATTAAAGGTCCTTTCGCAGTTCAGGAATACCTGGTAAATGAGATTCAGGAAGTTTATCGTTTGCAAGGGGTGAAAATCAATGACAAACACGTTGAGGTTATCGTTCGTCAGATGATGCGTAAAGTAACCATCGTTGATCCGGGAGATACTAAATTCCTTGAAAACGATACCGAAGATAAATTCGACTTTATGGCAGAGAACGACTGGATTTTTGATAAGAAAGTTGTTACTGAAAATGGTGGATCTGAAGCACTTCATCCTGGTCAAATCGCTACATTGCGTGAAATCCGTGAAGAGAATTCAGCTCTGCGCCGTGCAGATAAAAAACTGGTTGAATACCGTGATGCAGAACCTGCAACTTCAATGCCATTGTTGTTGGGTATCACTAAAGCTTCTCTGGGTACACGCAGCTGGATTTCAGCAGCATCGTTCCAGGAAACAACCAAAGTGTTGTCTACTGCAGCAATCAACGGCAAATCGGATACATTGATGGGCTTGAAAGAGAACGTTATTACCGGTAATCTGATACCAGCCGGTACGGGTAACCGCGACTTTGACGGAATCATTGTAGGATCTAAAGATGAATACGAATTGCTGATGGCGAACAAAGACATCCTTGAGTTCGACGAAGAAGAATAGTTTTAGTATATTATATAGGAAGCGCCACAACATTTGTTGTGGCGCTTTTTTTTATTGCAAAATTTCCTTTAAACTATAATATCAGAAGCGATTACTTTTTGATTATCAGATATTCAAGCCTTGGTGATACCCGTTCCCCCATCTTACAGTTTAGAAAATCCTTTTCTTCAAAACCAAGATTGTAAAGAGTTTCCCGGAATTGTCTGAAATCACGGCCGATCAGAATGCCACCGTTTTTAATTTTAGGAAGATACAGCGCTATCATTTCGTGGTGGAAATTCACCATATTCCTGCATTGCAGATCATAATAAATAAAGTCGAAAGTGGAATCCTGAAATTCATTAACCATAGTCTTTGCATCACCTTTAAGTAAAGTAGTCCTGTCCCTGAAGCGCCTCAGTTTCCTTTTGCACCTGAATTCGTTTTGCTGATTGTTTTTGTAGGCGCTTCCTTCCATGTTTTCCCAAAGATCGATACCTGTAAGTTTCAGATTTTTATTTTCTTTGAGCATGTAGTACATACTTCGACCTCCTTTTGCTCCCAGTTCCAATCCAATTGTGTATTCTTTTTCTCTTATAAAATAGGGCAAATCGAAAATAAACCAGCCTTTATATTTGAACCATTCAATAATTGATCTCATCTGATATCCGGAATTTGATTTTGTTTAGATGTTTAAGGTGTTAATCTTTAAATGTAATTTATTTTTTTAAAAAATTATAATGCAACTGTGTAATTATTTGATTGACAAAATTAAAATCATATTCTGTTAGTTTTAGTTTACAATATTAACTTTTGAATATGAAGTGATTTTCTGCTCGATTATAATTTGGGATACATGGATTATGCAATGGAATCACGTTTCTTTTTGATGGATTTTGAGCAAAATGCCACTGTCAGTTTTTTCTGAAAAAAAAAGGAATTACTTTCGTGGCAATTAGAGTTGATACGCCTGCAAGCCAGGCATTTTTCTACAAGCTAAAACCGGAATAAATGCACATCCTGCAACAGATTTTTTTCTTGCTACTCCTGGGCGCAGCGTCCTTTTTGTTTTATAAAAAAATCAGGTCCATCAGAAGAAATATTTTTCTGGGCCGACCCAAAGTTTTTACCGGCGACACCGCTGCCCGCTGGAGCAATGTCTTGTTGCTGGCACTTGGTCAGAAGAAAATGTTTAAACGCCCGATAGCGG
>DLGS01000275.1 GCA_002482815.1 Bacteroidetes bacterium UBA7688 | reverse complement strand
GCTGTTACCAAATCCGATGCAAATTCAGATGCAATCCTTTCTTTGACATTAGAGTCTGATACCCGCACCCAGCTTGAAGTGAGTGATTTTGCAGAGAATGTTCTTGCTGAACGCTTACAAACAATTCCCGGGGTAAGTACGGTTCAAATCTGGGGACAAAAAAAGTTTGCCATGCGGATTTGGATGGATCCGGTAAAACTGTCTGCGTTCGGATTAACACCACAGGATGTGAAAATGGCTCTGGATAAAGAGAATGTTGAATTGCCGTCCGGTAAGATTGCCGGAAATACAACCGAACTTACTTTAAACACAGTCGGACGCCTGAAAACAGAGGATGAATTCAATAACCTTATTCTGAAAAATGAAGGCGATCGTGTCATTCGTTTTAAAGATATCGGTACCGCAACTTTGGGTGCAGAAAATGAAGAAACCATCCTCAAACAGTCCGGCACACCAATGATTGGTCTTGCTTTAGTTCCGCAACCCGGAGCCAATTATCTGGATATCTCTGATGAATTTTACAAACGCCTGGAGCAAATCAAAAAAGACTTACCAAAGGATTTTAAAGTCGGAATAGCGCTGGATAATACTTTGTTTATCAAAAAATCGATAACAGAGGTAATGGAAACACTGGCCATCGCCATCGTCCTGGTTATTATCATCATTTATTTATTTTTTCGCGACTGGCTGATTGCTTTTCGACCCTTGATCGATATCCCCGTTTCATTGATTGGTGCATTCTTCATCATGTACATTATGGGATATTCCGTCAATGTTTTGACATTGCTGGCTATCGTTTTGGCTACAGGATTGGTGGTGGATGACGGGATTGTCGTCACAGAGAATATATATAAGAAAATTGAAGAAGGCATGAGCCCGATGGAAGCTGCACACAAGGGTTCTAAAGAAATTTACTTCGCCGTAATTTCAACTTCTATTACCCTGGCTGCTGTATTTATGCCGGTTATTTTCCTTGAAGGATTTGTCGGACGATTGTTCCGCGAGTTTGGTGTAATTATAGCCGGAGCCGTATTGATATCAGCTTTTGTTTCGCTTACATTGACGCCAATGCTCAATGCCAGAATGGTAAAGAAAAATCCGAAGAAAAGTAAATTTTACGAAGCGACTGAACCATTCTTTGTAAACCTGACAAATACTTACAGCGACTCTTTAAAGGCTTTTCTGAAAAAAAGGTGGTTGTCTCTTGTAATTCTTGGTGGTTCTGTTTTATTAATTCTTGGCTTGGGAAGGTCGCTGAAAAGTGAATTGTCTCCATTGGAGGATCGCAACTGGATGAGGATTCAGCTTACGGGTCCGGAAGGGGCTTCTTATGAATATACGGATGATTTCGTTGATTCACTTACCCGGTTTATTGTGGATTCTGTGCCCGAAAAAAGAATTGTACTTACCGTAACTGCGCCTGGATTTTCAGGATCGGGTGCGGTCAATACAGGTTTTGTGCGCTTAGCTTTGGCTGAAGCAGATAAACGGGAAAGAAGCCAGCAGCAAATAGCCAATTATATATCAAAAAATGCGGGCAATTTCCCGCAGGGGAAAATGTTCGTTATACAGGAACAAACAATTTCTTCGGGTGGTGGCAGAGGCGGGCAACCTATTCAGTTTGTTTTGCAGGCACCTAATTTCGAGAAGCTGAAAGAAAAACTACCCTTGTTTTTGGAAGAGGCTAATAAGAATCCGGTTTTCCAGGGTGTGGATTGTAATCTGAAATTCAATAAGCCTGAAGTGAATATCACCATTGACCGTGATAAAGCAAAGAACCTGGGTATTTCTGTAGCAGATATTGCGCAGACATTGCAACTTGCCCTAAGCGGACAACGTTTTAATTACTTCACAATGAACGGGAAACAATACCAGGTTATTGGCCAGTTTACCCGCGAAAACAGGGATGAGGTTTTGGACATTAAATCGATTTATTTGCGCAATGCTGCAGGTGAATTAATTCAATTGGATAACATCGTAAAGTTCAAGGAGGAAAGCTCTCCGCCACAATTGTATCATTACAACAGGTACCAGTCTGCTACAGTATCTGCAGGACTTGCACCTGGCAAAACAGTTGGTGATGGTATTGCGGAAATGGAAAAAATATCAGCAAAAGTTCTGGATAAAAGTTTTACAACTGCATTAACCGGTGCATCGCGAGATTTTGCCGAAAGTTCATCCAATATTATGTTTGCCTTTCTGTTGGCTTTGTTGTTAATTTATCTGGTTTTATCAGCTCAGTTCGAAAGCTTTATTGACCCATTCATTATTATGCTGACGGTTCCTTTGGCGCTTGCCGGCGCAATTCTTTCACTTTGGTACTTCAATCAGACCTTGAATATATTTAGTCAAATCGGGATTATTATGCTGATTGGTCTGGTGACTAAAAACGGGATATTGATTGTTGAATTTGCCAATCAGTTGAAGGAGCAGGGAATGGCTACCAAAGATGCAATTGAAACTGCTGCCGCTGCCAGGCTGCGACCAATTTTAATGACAAGTATCGCTACCGCATTAGGCGCATTACCCATTGCAATGGCATTGGGTGCAGGGGCAAAAAGCAGGATGGGAATGGGTATCGTAATTGTGGGCGGAATTATGTTTTCTCTGGTTCTGACCTTATTTGTAATCCCTGCGATTTATAGTTATTTATCTAAAGACAAAAAACACAATGCTTAGAATAGCCTTTTATATTTTATTGTTTTTGCCATTGGGATGTTTGGCGCAAAACCAGTCCCTGCTTACCTATCAGCAGGTAATTGCGTTGGCATTGCAAGGGAATTATGATATTCAGATTGCACAAAACGATGCGAAAATTTCTGCAACACAAAACACAATTGGCAATGCGGGATTTCTTCCCAGACTGGACATTTTGGCCAATGGAAACCTTGCCACCAACAATACCAAGCAGAATTTCTCCAGCGGACTGGAAGTAAACCAGGATAATGTAAAATCGAGCACACTCAATTCCGGTGCTTATCTGACCTGGACAATTTTTGATGGCTTGAAAATGTTTGCTACAAAGGAAAGGTTGAATCAACTGGAACGTCAGGGAGAATTGAGCCTGAAAATACAAATGGAAAATACAATCGAGGATGTAACGCTACTATACTATCAGATTGTACGACAAATTCAGTTGATAAAAGGAATTGAAGCAGCGATGAATGTCTCAGAAGAACGGATAAAAATTGCGGACAAAAAACTGGCGCTTGGTTCGGGCTCCAATGTGGAAGTATTGCAGGCAAAACTGGATTTGAATGCACAAAGATCGAATCGGATTACGCAAAAATATTTGCTGAACGAGTTTAAAAATAATCTTTTGGTGCTGACCAAAACCAACCTTAATACAGATTTTACAGTCGATACCTTTTTTAGTTTTGATGGCATCAAATCTATGGATGAAATAAGGGAAAGAGTTGGCAAAATGAATCGTTCCATTATGTTTGCACAAAACAATGTGGCGATAGCCAGTCAAAATATTAAAGAATTGCGGTCTCAAAAGCTGCCCACATTAGCATTGACTTCCAACTACATTTTTGCGCGTTCTAAGAATGAAGCAGGTTTCGCTTTGTTGAATCAAAACCTCGGCTACAATACAGGTTTTACCTTCTCCTGGAATTTATTCAATGGATTGAGAACACATAATCAGGTGCAAGTGGCAAAAATCCAACAACTGAGTGCAGAATTAAGAGTGCAAAGAACCAAAGATACCGCTATTTCTGCAGCTCAGAGTGCCTACACGCGTTGGTTGGGTGACAAAGAAATTCTCGCTATTGAAGAGGACAATATCAAACTATCTGAGCAAAGTCTGAAAATAACTACAGAGCGATTGCGCTTAGGTTTGGGAAATTTCCTGGAAACAAAAGAAAGCCAGAGCAGCTATGAAGAAGCCATAACACGCCTTGTAAACGCACGCTATAATTTGAAGCAATCTGAAACAACCTTGAAGAAATTGACTGGAGAATTTTTAAAGGAAAATTAACGCAGCAATTGTTCAAAAAAACCACCTATTCCTAGTTTTTCATCGATGAAATGAATTTCATAAATCCAAAAACGTTCATTGCCATTTTTATCTTTTTCACTCATCAGAACATTGTTATCCGGATGAATATAGTTGATGGTCTCCTCTCCAATAATTGTTTCATGCGGGAAGTTGCCTATGAGATGTCCGCAATGTTCATTTCCATAATGCCAGCCATATTTCACAGCTAGTTCTTTTGTATATTGATAGAAATCTGCACCGGTAAGTGTTGCTTTATTAGAATCATAGTATCGCTTTCCTTCAGCCCAGGCAAGTGCTACATCATTGGCCAGTTTTATTTTCTGAGCATTATTACCAATCACATAAGTACGACCAAAATCGGCTTCCCATTGTTCAAATACCGGCCCAAAATCGAAGAACAAAATATCGTCTTCCTGCAGGGTTAAATCCGCCGGGTTTTCTGCGTAGGGGAGTAAGGTGTTTTTGCCTGAACGAACAATGCGTTTATGCCAATATTGTTTGATGCCAAAAATCTCAAAGGCAAGATCGAAAATCTGTTTGTTGAGTTCTTTTTCAGTTTTGCCGGCTAGTATTAACTGCCTTTGCTGAATTGCTTCAAACAGTTGCTCCGCTTTGGTTTCGGCTTCAATAAGATTTTGTTTGGGAGTTTTCATTTGATGCTTTTAATCTACATTGCCATCCAGTATTTTCTTAATAACCACTCAGTTGTTGCCACAATTAAAATCAGGAAAAAGATCCATTTCCAATCGATAATGTCTGCGGATTCGTTACGCTCGTTGAGTATTGGTTTGATGGAATTATTATTATTGATGGAATCAACAACAGCATTCATCGTTTTGGTTGTAAAAGTGTGCCCGTTATTTTTTTCTGCGAGAGAATACATTAATTCATAATTGCAGCCGCTTTCCTGTGCTTCCAATCCGATTTTTTCTACGACAAAACGTCCGGCATCGCTTAACAGTTTTCCATTAAAATTAGTCTGTGCGATGTAACTGTAGTTGCCCGCCGGTAAGGCTCCCAGGTCCAGCCTGTAGTTTGTTCCGTTTCTTTCAAAAGAAAAATTTCGCACATTTCCTGAACTGTCCTTTACACTGATTTTGGCTTCAGGTTGGTTTACGGTTTCATTATTTGCATTGTACAAAAATGCACTGATTGAAATATGCTCCGGGTTATTCCAGACATATTTTGGCAACTCAGTCCTGAATGGTTTGCTGTAATTATTGGCGGTCAGGAAATTAATGGTTTGGCGGATACACTCATCAATTACAGTGTGAGTCCCAAAGTTTTTATACT
>DLGS01000333.1 GCA_002482815.1 Bacteroidetes bacterium UBA7688 | reverse complement strand
CATTATATAGGTATGACGCTATAGCCAGTTCCTGTTTGTCTGCAAAGTTGCCGTAGATAGAGCCTTTGGTCAGTTTCGTAGCTTCCATAATGTCGCTTATGGCAGTTAGCCCATAGCCTTTCACATTGAAGACCGGTGCAGCGGCTTCAATAATGTATGCTCTTGTTTTTTCTGCTTTTGACATTTTTGTTTGCTATTGAAATACAAAGATGCGAATAAATATACCAATCGGTATATTTATTTTTTATTTTAACAAGAAATTGCAAATGATCAAGATTTCCTCGCCATAATACTGAGGATGCAAAGGGAGAATGAAATGACAGAAGCCAAGGTTCTGATCAGATGGAACTGGTTCCAGGGTTTTTCAAAGGCGATTCTCGTTGAAGCAATTTGCTCATTGCTGGCCTCATTTATTTTAAAGCTTTCGAGCATATTGTTCAACGGGACATTTCCAAAAATGGTGATGCCGAATACAAGGATGAAATAAATGATTGCCGCTGCCAGCATCAGGTAGAACGAAGTGCCGGAGCCATACATTTGCCAGCAGCATAAGGGAAACACCAATAGTAATCCCATAAAGCTGCAAAAGAAATAAGGGTTTTGAATAGCACGGTTGATGGATTGCATTGCCCTGATATATTCTGTATCACCCAGAGCTTTAAGTCCCGGGTTGACCGAGCAGGAATAAGCATAAAATAAGCCGGCCACCAATCCTGAAAAGAGGATGGTAAGAAAGATGGCGATGTTTTGAAAGGAGAACATTCTGTAAAATTATTGTCCACAAAAATAAATAATTAAAATCCTGGTATAGGCTAACTGATTATTTAAGTATCAGGACGTCCTTCATTTTTGTCAATTCATCAATTGAATACTTACCGGATTCAACAAGATTCCGTTTCAGCAAACAGGTGCTTTTACTGTCTTTATTAATCAGCATAACATAGTCGTCGGCGTTATAATTTGTCTGATTTATTAAATAGGATTTCTCTGGTTTTCCTGAAGATCTATTGAACGTTAATAGCTGACCGATTTGGTCTAATAGCATTAACTGCTTGCCTGCAAAAAACAGAGAAAAATAGCTGCTGTAATTTACTGTTGCCGGCGGAAATGCTTTCCAGGCTTTTCCGTCCCATAATGAAATAATCAACTGACCATGATTGTGTATTGCAGTGTAAATACTATCTCCGTCAACGGCAATATCGATAAGCGTATTTTCAAGGATATTATTTTGTTGGGTCATAAATTGCCAGGGTGTAAATATTGCAACATCTTTTTGTTTGAAACTACTCAATAGCAGTGTTCTAGCATTCTCAGCATTCATATTTTGATATGAAACGGGTATCTTTTTCAAGGAAAATAGCGGACTATTCAGCGGATGTTTAATTTGATTAATGGCAATGATATTTTTGCCGTTAATATCATAGCAGAAAGGTTGGAAAGGCTGCGAAAGACGTCTGCCTATAGGTAGCACCACAGGTAAGGCCTGGCTAGTCGGCACTGATGTTTTTCCTGTGTAAAGATTTGCCAGCTGCGTGCTTTCGTCAATTGTAAAAAAATAGTAATTGCTATCCTGAATGATGATTTTTCGCTCAATTCTATCGGCAAATAGATTTGAAAAGGAAATTAATACTGCGATGAAAGAAAAGATTATTTTCATGATTTAATAGGTTTCGATGGTTTCAGTGAAATCGCATTTTGTCATATCGGTTGTTGTGCGCTGAATGCCTGCAGTTGTGTCGTATAGCATCCATCCTGCCATTGCCATTGTTTTATACTCTGTCATGCTTTTGGCTTTTATTCCATAGCAGGCATCATAATAAACACCGTCTAATTTTGCAATCTGATGATTGGCGAAAATTGTGCCCAGAGGTTCAGGATTACCCACTCCCGCGGCTCCTAATGCATTTGTAACATCAGTAGCAAAAACATATGGAAAGCCCGGGCAGCTTAGCGAGTCACTTTTTGTTCCGAAGTCCCAGTTTTTTACTACCAGACCTCCGGCATAACCACATGGATACGGGCAAATACCCGAATAAAAGTTGATATAATTATTTGTGCGCGAAATGCCTTGGATTTTTACCATGGCAATAAAAAATTCAGCAAACGAATAACAAACCCCATCTAATTGCTGAAATAATTCTCTTAAGTTGTTGGCGCCGAAATAAGGAGACTTGGCATAGTATGTAAAATTTTGTCCCTTATAATTTTGAACAACATTATCTGTAAATTCTTCAAAACAGGAATTGATGATTGCGGAGTCCGTACTTTGCCCTTTTGCATTTTTACAACTCAACTCCAATAGGGTATGAAAGTGCAGATAATATGGATTTTCCGGCATCGGTGCACTTTTGGTGACATACAATTTATGCTTTGTTGTATCGATTAAAGTCCAGTGTAATCCGTTGTCTAAAGAGACCTCCCATCTGATTTGGAAAGAATCATAGTAGTTGACTATGCCAGAGGGAAATTTTTTGCCCGCAACTGTTAACGGGTAATTGTAAGTAAATCGACCGGAATCTGAAGTCAGGCGCGCAACTTTTGACGGCAGATTAATGGTATCCTGACCGAATCCTCTGATCCAAACTGAGTCTGGTTTTTCAGAACAAATAATTTCGAATTTCGCACTTGCTGCCAGCGCATTGCCACTGGCATATCCTGCAGGTTGACGCAAGCCTGAACTCCTCCAGTTTGCAATATTATAGACTTTGCAATTTGAATCCTCCCTGATGCTTATCGAACCAACACCGGCAAATTTTACTTCTTCAACTTTAAAAGAATAAATAAAATCCTGTGCATTTGCTGCAGGCAGGAAAACCCATACTGATATCAGTTGGAGGAGTAAGTGTTTCATTGGGTGTAGTTTCAGGTGAAGGTAAAATTATAGTTTTTATTCCATAATATTTAGTCTGGCCTGATATGATTATTTATTGCGCAATGAACACCGGGATTTTTACTTTATGCCGCAGCGTATTGACGGTTTCTCCAAAGATAATATCCATAAAGCTGTGGTGACCGTGGCTACCCACAATCAACAAATCGGCCTTTTCTTCCTTCGTTATTTTGGCAATGGCTTTTACCCTGTTTTTGAACCCGATTTTTCCATCAGCATTCAGACCTTTTGCAGCAAAAAGACTCAGGTAATGATCCATTATCTTCTGGTCTTCCAATGTTTCGTGATCCTGTGCTTCTTCGCCAATCGCTTTTGCAGAAGCGCTTTCTACAATATGGATGAGAATGAATTTTGTTTGGGCTTCGGCCAGTTTCATCGCATAAGCAATAATTTCTTTATCATTCACGCCAAAATCAACCGCAAGGGCAATGGTATTGAATGTTTTG